>CAZNBK010000196.1:0-5169 GCA_964571105.1 uncultured Desulfovibrionaceae bacterium | reverse complement strand
TATAAGGGGAAAGTGTTTTTGCTTTTTGGCTCCAATGACAGCATTTGGTATTTGAATTTTGCAACATTTCAAAGTTGAACTGCTCTAGGTTGCCAAGGCTACCGCGAAAACTGTTTTCGTGTTCCCCGGAACTGCATATTGAAAAGGGAGCCGCTGGCGGCTCCCTTTTTGGTTGCTGTCTGTAGTTTGGCCTTAGAGGGCAAAACGCCCGAAATCGCGCAAGAAAAACGGCAGGGTCACTTGCGAGAGCCCGAGGAGCGTGAACCGACCATTAAGCTCTTCCGCGATTCTTACGTAACTTTCGTTTACTGAGTCATCTTCCCAGTCAGACACAACCCGACCGGTCAAGTGTAGTTTTTCCGCAAGCGCTTTTGCAGAATCCAGGCGCTCCAGAGCCGCTTGCACGGCAGGCTCGCTTAAATTACGCCTGAGTGTGGCGGCGTAGGCATCCCGGTCAATGCCCAGCAAGCGGTCGTAAGTTGCATGGTCAATAAACTGGGGAACGAACATCTGATTCAGGCCGATGGCTTTCCATACCAGAGCCACCCCATCATCGTCCGGCAGACGGCTCAGGTCCAGAACCGCGCTCGTTCCCAGCATTCCCTGCTGCTCGGCATACTCCCGCAGCTGGCGGCTAGCTTCGTGGGCGTCGATCCGACTCAGGCTGAGCCTACCGGCTCCGACCATGGCTGTTCCGAAACTGGCGTCATTGTCAATGCCGGTTACCCGCACCGCGCCGGTCTCCGGATTAATCTCAATCAGATAGTTGTCGCCGTGTCTGTCCGTCTGTCCGGTCAGGAGATCCGTCCATTCCAGGTTGCTTAATTCTCTTTGCAAATTAGCTACAGCGGTTTGTTTAAGCCCCTTGGCATCCAACTGCTTCAGTATGCCCAGCAGCTCTTTTCCGGAGTCCGCGCGCAGGTTGCGGGCGGTCTTGCCGGGCGCTCTGTTCATGAACAATCCGAAATTGCCGTCATACGACCCGGCCCGTGAACTGGCCACAATGGTTTCGCAGCCCAGCGCGGCAGCCACATCGCTACTGGCCATGTTCCGTTGCAAAATGCCGGTTCTTATATCCTGGCCGACAGTTGAGGCGAATAAACCTCTGAAACCGTACCTGGCGTCATATTCCGGTTTAAAAACAAGCTCGACATCCCCTCCCGCGCTGTCTTTATAAACGCACAGGGTTACGCTGTTTGCCGCACCTGCTCCCAGTGTGCGCGAACTGGCCAGCGCTAGCGGGTCTGACCGCATTTCCATATATTCGGGGCCGATATCCCGCAAATGGCATTCAACCAGAGAATTGACGCTGACCGGATGCTCAAAGGCAAGAGCCAAATACTGCCCGCTCTGGAAGGGCTTGCTTTCGGCCTGGGCGCGCCCGATCATAACCACCAATTCGTCCAAGCCGGCGTCGAACACCTGGCTGCCTATATGGCCTACCGCACTCTTGCGTATGTCAAACAGTATTGTACTGGCATTTTCCTTGGTAAGACCACCTGCATGGTACAATGCCAGTAAATCATGGCTCAGGCCGTCGAAGGCACCCCGCAGAGCAGTATGCCTGCTCCTGAAATCAGCAATTGCAGCGTCATCCAGGGTGTTGGATTCCACGCGATCTCTCAACCCCCGCATCAGCTCACTTTCCTGGCGGACAAGATCGGTCAGCCTGCCTTTCAGTGGATCTTTGAGCCCTAAATCTTTGCCTGCCGCTTCTTCCAGGGAAGGAAGGCGGAAAAGCTGCTCGACCGCGTTGCCCAGTAACTGTCGAGTCTCACCGGCGGCCAGGGCGCTGACTCTTTCTTTGGCCAGAGTCAGGCTGCTGGAAAAGGTTTCAAAAAGGTCACGCTCGTATACCAGCCGAGGCTTACTGCTGTCGCCGTCGGAAGGGTCCGTGCGTACATCGGAGCCATCGGCAGGCCCCAGAACCTGGTCCAATTCGTCTTTCAGGGCGTCAATCCTGCCCGCTAATGACAGCGCCTTGTCTTGCGCATCCGCAGCGCTCAGACTTGCCTGTTGTCGTTCCAGCTCGCTCAGGTCCTGGAAAAGCGCGGATGCCCGGTCGTGCAACAGCGTCAGGGCGTGGCCGTGCCCATGCATCTCAACCACCAAATGATTGCTGGCCGTTGAGAACACCTCGCCGCTGATATAACCGGGGCTGTCGCTTCTGGCCGCCCGACCCGCGAAATTGAGCATTTCGCCAACCCGGCGTCCGCAATTCTGTGACAACTCGAGGCAAAGCAGAGCCTTTCCCTCCACGCCGCCGCCATAGCTTTTAAGGGCGGCGGCCAGGGCATACTGGGTTTTAACCGCCTCCTGCAAATCCTTCATGGCAGCTTGATAAGCTTTTTTTGCCGCGCGCGGGCTATTCTTGCCGACCGGGACAAAATCGCTGGCCGGGTGCTTATCAAGCTTTGCCAGGGCACTTTGGGCCTTAGCCTGCGCCTTTTCCACGGCCTTGAATTTCTTCTCTTCGTTTCGCCCCGCCGGTGCCAAAGTTTCCCGCAGACCGGACAGCGCCTTTATTCCCCCCTTAACCTGAATCGCATTCTGGACCATGCTCTTCAAACGGGCCTCAATGCTGGCAAATCCGTCCCAGCGCCCTTTGAGGTCGACGCCGGCGGGCAAAGACCAGGCTCGCGGTGGTGGCTGAGCGGCGCTTGTCTGCCCCGCAGTTGGAGCGGAATCCGGGCCGGTAATCTGACCCCGGGAAACTGTATCTGTAGGAAGTGAAATAGACATATTGCTACCCTCTATAAATCCCTTGCATCACGTTGCGGTTACACCCTCATCCAGCTATCCGGCAAAAGGCTGTCAGACATGTTTCCATCAAAAATGGAGCCCAGAATATCCAGTAAGTCTTCCAGGGAGTTTCCACTATTAAGCAGCTCCCCATTGCAACCAACCAACCGGTAGTCAGTTCTAAATTGATCTACAATCAGATACAGGCGAACATCTTCGTGTCCCTGGTAAACCAGCTTGTCCTGAGCAGCCGCCAGGCAAATCCTGACAAGATCATACCCGCGCTCTATCTCGGCTGCTTCAGCGGCATAATTTGAATAAGCGCCGCCAAAAGGCTGCTCAATGGACAGACCGCAGTTAGGGGTAAACAAAACGTATCTGTATCGCCAACTTTGGATGCCGTGCCCGCTAAAGCCGCAAAGCATGAACTCCTCCGGCACTGGCGCAGCTGAAAGGAAGTCTTCATCACCCTCCGGTGCGGCCCCGGCTTTAGGCCCGAAAACCTCAAAGGTGGTTCCGGAAGGCAACGCGGCAAACCAGTCAGGGTTCGTGGCAAACAGATACGTATCCACCTGCTGCAATTGTGCGGCCAGATGCGCCGGCAGCGGCGGCAGAGAGAGGTTGCTTTCACTAAACAGCTCGGTTAAAAGTTCCGGGGCCGGATAAAAACCCATGGGTTCGCTATTCATAATTACTCCAGAGCGTTGGTACGCGGATCATCCCATTAATCATTTATGCTTGAAGCAATAAGCTTGCCAAAAAAAACACAAGTAAATCAAGCTACTTCCACTGCCCTTTCCCAAACAGCATGCAAACTATATTTACAGTCGCAATTGCCGGGTGGGAAATAAAACCGCCGAAATTGCCGGAGGACAAATGCTTGGAGCGAATTCCATCCAGTTCGGCGCCGCCAACTATTTTGCCGCTATCTGGCGCAAGGTTCCAAATTTGACAATGGCTCCAGCCAACGGATCTATTATTCTTTATATTCCAGCACTTGAACCGCAGCAAGTGAAAAGTGACAAACGATTGCGTCGGAAGTTCGGAGAGGCCCTAAGTGAATTGTGTTTTGACTTTCAACTACCCTGACTTAAAATAATCAGGCATTGAGGGAAACTTGCACTTAACCAGCTTTGACATTGTGCGTGGAGACAAAGCTTCAGTTTTGTTATAATTTCAAGCATATCTCATTATTGACGAATACCGGGTCGGTTGTAAACTGCATTTTGGAGTTAAAAGGAGTCAAAGTGAAATACCTGGCCATTGATTACGGGCAGAAGCGGGTCGGCATTGCCGTAAGCGATGCGGGCGGGCACATGGCCTTTCCCAAAACCACGCTGCAGCGCAATGAGCAGAATGTCTTTTTCCGCGAACTTCTGGAACTGATTGCTGCGGAAAACGCGGATGCAATCATCCTGGGCCTGCCCCTTAATCTTGATGATGAGGAAACCGAGGCCGGGGCAAAAGTGCGTACCTTTGCTCAGCGGCTCTTTGAACACATTGAACAGCCCATTTATCTGGTCAACGAAGCTCTGACTTCCTTTGCGGCTGAAGAAGACCTCAAGGATGCCGGACTCAACGCGAAACGGCGCGCTGCGGTTTTGGACCAGCAGGCTGCTGTGCATATTTTGGAAACTTTTATGAGTACGCCCACTTACAAGCAGATAAGATATGAGCCATAAACCGGGAAACGACCATTCACTGGTCGGCAAACACAATACCGCTTCTGCGCCGGTCTGGCGCAAGCCGCAGGAAGACTCCGGCAAAGCCGGGCAGAGCAAGCAAGCCGAGCTTAAAGAAAACGAAACGCACTGCCCGGCCAAGGACCTGCTGCTGCTGGATTCCTGGCGCAAGCGCCACCCGAGGCTGGCCTTAAGCCTGCTCGTCATTTTTGTGCTGCTCATGGCCGGCAGCGGAGCGGCTTATTATGAGGCCAACCGTTTTCTGGGCACCGCCCCGGCTGAGCCGGGCGAAACCGTGGAAGTGGAAATCCGGCGCGGCGACACTTTGGGCAAAGTGGCCGACCGCCTGCAGAATGCCGGGGTTATCACCGATGCTTTCCGCTTCCGCCTGCTGGCCCGCTGGGAAGGGCGCACCTCATCCATTCAGGCCGGCATTTTTGAATTTTCCACCGGCTGGAAACCTGCCGAGGTGCTGCATCACCTGGTGTTTGGGCAGCCGGTGCTGCACCGTCTGACCATCCGGGAAGGCCTGCCCTGGTGGGAAGTGGCCAAACTGGCGGAAGAAGCCGGGTTTGCCAAAGCCGATGACTTCAAGGCCGTAATTCACGATCTGGAGTTTTTGGAAAAACACGGCATTCCCTTTGCAAATGCCGAGGGCTTTCTTTACCCGGACACATATTTTCTGCGCAAACCAAAAGAGCTGGATGAAGCGGCGGCCCTGGCCCTGGCCAACCGCCTGGTAAAT
>CAZNBK010000195.1:4948-5191 GCA_964571105.1 uncultured Desulfovibrionaceae bacterium | reverse complement strand
GCTCCTGATGGTTCCCTCTCCCGGTTACATTTCACTCTTCGTCGTCCACATCGCAACCGGGGCAGCGGATGGGGTAGTCGCCATTAAAGCAGGCGTAGCAAAAATTTTCCGGATGGCTGACGGTTTTGCGCAGCCCTTCAATGCTCAGGTATTCCAGACTATCCAGTCCGATAAAAAACTGTATTTCATCTTTGCCCTGATTGGCGGCGATGAGTTCTTTACGCGAGGGAAAATCCACGCCAT
>CAZNBK010000195.1:0-4931 GCA_964571105.1 uncultured Desulfovibrionaceae bacterium | reverse complement strand
CGACGAAACCCTGAAGTGCACTTCTTTGACGCCCAGTTCGCGCAGGTGCCTTGCCCGGGTGCGTATGGTTGTGCCGCGCACGATGGAGTCATCGGCAATGACCACGCGTTTGTTGCGCAAAAAGCCGCGCACCGGGTTGAGCTTGACGCGCACGCCGAAATTGCGCATTTCCTGCGTGGGCTGGATAAAGGTCCGTCCCACATAGTGGTTTCTGATAATGGCCTGTTCGTAGGGCAAACCGCTTTGCTGGGCAAAGCCGAGAGCGCAGTACACACCGGAATCGGGCAGAGGGAGGACAAAATCAGCTTCCGGCGTAGACTCCATGCTCATCTGGCTGCCCATGCGTTTGCGGCAGGAATAGACTTCTTCGCCGTAAACCATGGAATCGGGCCGCGCAAAATAAACCAGCTCAAAAATACAATGGCGGCGGGGGGCCTCAATGCCGATGCGCTCGCGGGTCAATTCATTGTTTCTGATAATCAACATTTCGCCCGGCTCAATGCTGCCCAGATCTCCGGCATCCAGCAGGTCCAGGGCGCAGGTTTCCGATGCAATGACCAGGGCATCGTTGGTTTTGCCCAGGCTGAGGGGGCGCACGCCATGCGGGTCGCGCACGGCGATGAGTATGTCATTGGCAAGGATGAGGAAACAATACGCGCCCTCCACCTCCAGACAGGCCTGGCGAACGGCTTCCACCAGTTCATGCTTGCCGAGGTGCAGGATGATCAAGTGAACCATGAGTTCACTGTCGGTATCGGTATGGAAAATGGCGCCCTGGCTTTCCAGGCGCTGGCGCAGGGCCTTGCTGTTGACCAGAGCTCCGTTGTGGGCCACGGCCAGTTGCAGATCGCCGTGGCGCACGCAAAAAGGCTCGGCATTGCGCAGAAGCTGTTCGCGTTTGTTGCCGTAGCGCACATGGCCGATGGCAATCTGGCCGGGGAGCTTGTTGAGCGTTTCTTCGCCGAAAACATCGGGCACCAGGCCGAGGCCGCGATATTCGTTTTGCTTGACGCCGTCCCAAGCGAGGATGCCGGCGCTTTCCTGCCCGCGATGCTGTTGGGCATACAGGCCGAAATAGGCCATTTTTGCCGCTTCGGGATGGTTATAAATTCCGATGAGTCCCATGCTGACACTCTTCTCCAAAGGCTGGGGGGATTAAAAAAGCTTTGTAAACCCAGGCAGACAACTTGGCAAGTGCACGGCGCGGATTGCCCGGCAGCCAGAGCTTGCCAGACAACGGAATAAGACCTAAAAGATTTTTTCTTTCAACTGAAAGGTTTTTTATATTCCTTTCTTAAACTATGAAAAAAAGCATTGCCGTTCTATGATTATTGTCCAGGCAGCAATGGAGTAAAAAATGTTGGCAATTCTTGACTATAAAGCAGGCAATCAGACCAGTGTGCAACGCGCGCTGGAACACTTGAATATTCCCTGCCGCATTGCGGTCTCCGGCGAGGATACCCGCGGCGTTGACGGCATTATTTTTCCCGGCGTGGGCGCGGCCCGCCAGGCCATGGACCACCTCAAAGAAACCGGCATGGATCTGGTGCTTGACCGGGCAGTTAGCGATAACTTACCCGTCTTGGGCATCTGCCTCGGCTGCCAGATTCTTCTGGAATCCAGCGCCGAGAACGGCAATACCCCGACTCTCGGCTATGTGCCGGGCCGGAATCTGGCCTTTGACCCGGCTTGGACCGACAACAACCAACCCATCCGCATTCCGCACATGGGCTGGAACAATGTCCGCCCGGTCAAAGACTGCTGTTTGTTCAAAGATATCACCGCCGATGCCCAGTTTTATTTTGTGCATGGCTTTTACCCCCGCCCCTCGGCAGAATTTGTGCTTGGCCTTACCGATTACGGCACGGAATTTTGCTCGGTTTTTGGGCGGGAAGGCTTGTGGGCGGTCCAGTTTCACCCGGAAAAAAGCGGACGCCCTGGTCTGCAAATTTTAAAAAACTTTTACGACTATTGTGAGACGAAATCATGCTGAGCAGACGAATCATACCCTGTCTGGACGTGCGCGACGGCCGTCTGACCAAAGGCGTCAAATTTCAGGGTAACGAAGATATCGGAGACCCGGTGGAAAGCGCCCGGATCTATTCAGAACAAGGCGCCGACGAAATCGTTTTTTACGACATTACTGCCTCGGCGGAAAACCGGGGCATCTTCCTGGATGTGGTCCGCCGCGTGGCCGAACAGGTATTTGTGCCGTTTTCCGTTGGCGGCGGCATCGCCACGGTGGAAGACATGCGCGCAGTGCTGCTGGCCGGAGCGGAAAAGGTTTCGGTAAATTCTGCGGCAGTGCGCAACCCGCGCATTATCTCCGACGGGGCCATGCAATTCGGCTCCCAGGCCATTGTCGTGGGCATGGATGTGCTCAAAGTGCCGCAGAGTGAAACCATACCTTCCGGCTATGAAATCGTCATCAACGGCGGTCGGACTCCCATGGGCATTGATGCTTTAAACTGGGCGCAGCAATGCCAGGAACTGGGCGCGGGTGAATTGTGCATAAATTCCATTGACGCGGACGGCACCAAGGACGGCTTTGAACTGACGCTGACCAGGCTGATTTCCGAAGCCGTGACCATTCCGGTAATTGCCTCGGGCGGCGCCGGCAACCCCCATCACGTTTACGAAGCACTGGACCAGGGCAAAGCTTCGGCTGCGATCATTGCCTCCATCATCCACTTCGGCCAATACACCATCAAGGACGTCAAAGACTACTCCGCCTCCAAAGGCCTGCCCATGCGCCTGGTCTGGTAGGTTTAAAGCCATTTAAACGTTAAACTGTTCTAGCGCCGGGGTTCAGGGGCTGCGTTGCGGAGGATGCTGTCTTCAAGGATATCCTTTGTTTGCTGGATATCCAGTTTAATCTGGGAAATCAGCGCCAGGGGCCCGGGGAAGCGGAATTGCTCGCGCAGGCGCTCCACCAGCAGAATACTTATACGCTCGCCATAGATATCCTGGACAAAATTAAGAATATGCGCTTCGATACGGATACCGGCATCTTCAAAGGTGGGATTGCTGCCGATGCTGAGCACAGCCGGGTAATGCACGCCCTGCACTCTTACCCAGGCTGCGTACACGGCGGGCATGGGCACGAGGTCGTTGTCCGGATCAAGATTGACCGTGGGGAAGCCCAGCTCGCGCCCGCGGTGCTCGCCGTGCACGACCACGCCGTCCAGGGAGTGATAGCGGCCCAACAGTTGGCTGGTTTCAACCATATGCCCGGTATTGATCATGGCCCGGATAAGGCTGGAGCTGACCGTACGCCCGTTGGATTGCAGACGGGGTATGGCGCGCACCGCAAATCTTTTTCCCGGCTCTAGGCCCTGGCCCATGGCCCGCAGCAGCGCGTAGTCCCCGCGTTTATTTTTGCCGAAGCTGGCGTTTTCACCGATAATCACGGCCTTGGCATGCAGCTTGTCCACCAGAATCTCGCGGGCAAAAACATCCGCCTCCATCAAGGCCAGTGCACGGGTGAACGGCAGCACAATGGTATAGTCAATGCCTGTTTCGGCCAGTAGAGCCAATTTCTTCGGCTCGCTGGCAATTTGCGGGCAGAGCGCCGGATCTTCAAAAAAGTGGCGCGGGTGCGGCCAAAAGGTCAGAACCACAGAAGGCAGACCACGCTCACGGGCCGCACCGAGCAACTCTGCGAGCAGGCGGCGGTGGCCGATATGCACGCCGTCGAAATTACCCACGGCCACTGCGATGCCGTCTTGGGCAAAGGCAGCAGGCAGGCTTACGAGGTCGTGCAAAATTTCCATGGACCGGATCCTAGGCTGATGGTTTTGGCCCTTGGCTGGGCAATTAAAATTTTCAGGGCATTTTGCCGTTCAGCTTATACCTCAAGGTAAAATGTTCTAATAAGTGATGGTGGCCCCGAGCGCAAGGTTAAAGCCGGTAAAATGATCCGCGCGGAAATTTTTAGGCTTGCGCTCGGGGCCAGAAAACAGCACGCCTGTCGCCCTGCGGACCGCGCCGGTTAGAACATTTTCTAATTGCGGTTAGCGGACTGCAATAAATTTGAATGCTGAAACGCCCTGAAAAGAATACTTGGCCTGACCGT
This sequence comes from uncultured Desulfovibrionaceae bacterium, assembly GCA_964571105.1. Lineage (GTDB taxonomy): Bacteria > Desulfobacterota > Desulfovibrionia > Desulfovibrionales > Desulfovibrionaceae > JAVBRZ01. Next base: position 856 of record CAZNBK010000195.1, on the reverse strand, counting down.
TAAATCGCTGTAGGATGCGACCCATGTTTGACGAAGAAGTTGACTGGTCCAAACCGTATACTTGGCCGCGCCCGTTACGCAAGTTTCTGGAGCTGGCTTCATTTGCCATGCTGCTGTTCGCAGCCGGTGCGGTGCTGTTGTGCATGTTCGGGGTGCGCGAGGATGTTTTTCAGGCCGATGCCGCCGTGGTGCTGGGCAGTACCGTTGATTCGGACGGCACGCCATCCAACCAACTGACCGCGCGCCTTGACCGCGCCGTGGAATTGTATGAAACGGGCATGTGCCCGGTGATCATTGTCAGTGCAAGCAGAAGCGCGGAAGGCGTGGAAACAGCCGAAGTCATGGCCGCTTACCTGACCCGGCAGGGCATCCCGCCCGAGGCCGTTGTTGACAACTTCAACGGCATGAACACACAGGCCACGGCCAACTTCACCGCTGACTGGCTGGCCGCCAACGGCGGCGAAAGCGTAATCGCGGTGAGCCAGTACTTCCATATGCCCAGGGTGCGCATGGCCCTGGCCGGAGCGGGAGTGGCCCAGATCGGCTCAGCCCCGGTCGATTATTGGGAGTTGCGCGATTTTTACGCCATCCCCCGCGAAGTGGCGGCATACATCGTCTATTATCTGCGCTGAGTTTGCAGCCCAATAACGCTGACACAAATGGCGCGGCAATGCCTGCGCCAGCCTGCGGCTCTGCTGAAAAATGATTTTCGCCCGACCCGAAAAAAAGACTTGCCAAGCCCGTAAATATTCCGTAAATAGCTCCTCACGCCGAAGTGGTGGAATTGGTAGACACGCTAGGTTCAGGGTCTAGTGGGGGTTCCCCCGTGGGAGTTCGAGTCTCCCCTTCGGCACCA
>CAZNBK010000194.1:0-5251 GCA_964571105.1 uncultured Desulfovibrionaceae bacterium | reverse complement strand
CAATAATAATGAATTCAAACTCCGGGCAAGTTTGAGCCAGCACGCTTTCAACAGCCTGCGCTAAAAAAGCCGCATTATTGAACACGGACATGAGCACGGAAATCAATGGGCCGGACATAGGCAGATAACCCTTTTCCCAATATTTGCCGCTAAAATATAGTCAGAAAGCGCAACTCTCACAAGACGTTTTTCAGCTCCTTCCACAGCCAAAGGCAGACTCTGGCCCTGAGACAACTTTGCGGGTATTGCGGATTAGCGCTTTTTAAGCTTTTCAAAACAACACCCTTAGGGTATGAAGCAATGTATATATTTGTAATTTAACCACTTGCGGATAGCGGGTGCAATTCACACGAGGTTCTATTCATGAAAAATCTTTTGCGTCTGGCGATTATAGTCGCCCTGGCCTTATCTTTTGCCGGGTGCGCCGGCACGGTTCCCCGTCTGGCCAGTGTTCAAAAACCGGTTGCAGTTACTCTGTACGAAGAAGGCAAGGCCCTGGAAGAGGAAGCCTACTATAATGATAACGACGAGCAGTACCTGGCCGCTGCGGAAAAATACAAGCAAGCCATGCGCCAGGGCAGCCGCGAAGCCGCCTATGAGCTGGGCCTGCTCTACTATGCAGAACTCATTCCCAGCAAAGACCGCGACGAAGCCATGGACCGCTGCTTCAACCTGCTGAAACAGGCTGCGGACAAAGACTTTGGCCCGGCTCAGTATGAGCTCGGCTACATGTATCTGGCCGGCGACGGCGCTGAGCAAGACGAGGCCACCGGCCTGGCGCTGGTAAAACAAGCCGCCAACGGCGGTTATATAGACGCCCAGATGCGTCTGGCCCATTCCTATTGGGGTGTTCCCGTCAATGATCATGAATACCTCTGGCCCGGCCTGGCCGTAAACATGGATGAATCTTTGGCCTGGTTCAAGCGGGCCGCCAACCAAGGCTCGGCCAACGCCTGCTTCTATCTGGGCTATATCTATGCTTCGGGCAAAGACGTACCGCTTAATTACGCCGAATCCGCCCGCTGGTATGAACAGGCCGCAGACTTCGGTCTGGACGGGGCGGAAAACAACCTGGCCAATCTGTATATGTGGGGCCTGGGCGTGCCGCGCGATTATGACCGGGCTCTGGCATTATACAACAGCGCAGTTAGCCACGGCTCCGACGTCGCTCAGTATAACATTTATGAATTACAGCTGTATGCGCCCGCCCCTTACCGCGACCGCCGGGAAGCCGTGCGCGAAATCCGCAAGATTGCTGAAGAAGGCTATGGCTATGCGCAGAGCACCATGGGCGATATCTACGCCAATGGCCTAGGGGTCAAGCGCAACTACGCCGAAGCGGCCAAGTGGTATGAAATGGCCGTAGACAGCGGTAATGAAGAAGCCATGTACTACCTGGGCGAACTCTACCGCCAGGGCCTGGGGGTCAAGCGTGACTATCGCAAGGCCGCCGACCTCTTTGCCTGGGCTGCCGAACAGGGCAACCCGCAGGGCTCCCGCGCCCTGGGCCGGGCCTATTACCTTGGCCAGGGCGTTGAGAAAGACCGGGCCAGAGGCATTCTGCTTTATGAAGAAGCCGCAGCCAGGGGCGATCAGGAAGCCATGTATCTGCTTGGCCGCGAATATGAAAGCGGTGAAGTGGTGGAAAAGAGCACTTCCGAAGCTCTGGACTGGTATCTGGCTGCTGCGGAATACACCCCGGAGCAGTTCATCTATACCCGCTACTATGATCCGGAGCCCATAGCCGCCAAGGCCCGCGCCGCGTTGCGCAGGTTCTAGAGCATTAAAACAAATGCTCTGAAACCAACTCCGGTTTACAAACAACAAAACCCCCGGTCCGCATGGACCGGGGGTTTTTCTTTTTGTCGGCAGCTTGGCCCGAGCGGGTTAACTCTGCAAGCGGTCCAGCAGTATCTTAAGCTCCTGCGCCATATTGGCCAGTTCTTCCACGGCCTGTGAAGACTCCCGCATGCCATGCGCGGTTTCTTCGGCAATACGGTTAATGTCTTCCACAGAACGGTTGATTTCTTCCGAAGTGGCAGACTGTTCTTCCGCCGCAGTGGCTATACCGGCTATGAGCGCTGTGTTGCTATGGGCCAGGGACAATATTTCGCTCAGCGCCTCGCCGGACACCGAAGCCACTTCCGTGGCCCGGGCCGTGCTTTCACCGGACTTGCTCACCCTTTCAATGTTGGCGGTGGTGGAGGCCTGAATAGTCTTGATGCTGGTTTCCACCTCTGAGGTGGCGTTCATGGTCTTCTCGGCCAACTTGCGCACTTCATCGGCAACCACTGCAAAGCCGCGTCCGGCCTCACCGGCGCGGGCGGCTTCAATGGCCGCGTTCAGGGCCAGCAGGTTGGTCTGGTCGGCGATGTCGGAGATCACATGCAAAACACTGCCGATGGCCTCGGTCTGCTCCCCGAGTTCGCGCATGTTGTGGTCAAGCTCGGTGGCTGCCGCATTGACATCGTTGATGGCGGTGATGACCTGGTTGACCAGAGATGCCCCCTCCGTGGCCTTTTGGCTGGTGGCGGTGGCCTGCTCGCTGGCGGAACCGGCATTGCGGGCCACTTCCAAAACCGTGCTGTTCATCTCTTCCATGGCCGTGGCTGTGGAGGCGGCGCGTTCACGCTGCACATCCGTGCCGCTGCTGACCTGGGAAACCTGGGCAGAAAGTTGCTGCGAAGCCGCGGCCACACGGTTGGAGATTTCGCCTGCCTGTTCGGCCACTTCCAGAATAACCCGCTGCGTGCTCTTGATCTCGGTCAGATCGGTGATCAGCAGCAGAACAAAAGCCAACTTGCTTGCTGAATCGGTGAACGGAATGGCCGTATAGGAGATATCCATATTTTTGCCCTGCGGGTGGGCAACGGTCTCTGCCGTGGCCGGTTGCAGGTTTTTAACAGCTTGGTCCAGGGCGTTGCCAGGAGCGGCGTGGTCTTCTCCGCCCATGATCTCACCCCAGGATTTGCCCAAATTGTCTTTACCGGCAATATCCGCAGCCATTTTATTCAAATAGGCGGCTTGCAGGTGCCGGTCCAGCACCACCACCGGCGAAGTCAGGGAATCGAGTATCTCCTGATAACGGCCAAGCGTATCATTGGTGCCTTTAACCAGGTTGGCGAATTCGCCCGCGAACCTGGAAGGGTCGCCCTGTACCTTGATATCGCCGTTTTGCAGCCGGTCTTCAATATCCTTATATTCGGCAATTACGGCATTGAGAGATTCGGGAATGGAGCGCAGGGCGTTGGCCAGGGTGCCGATTTCGTCTTTACGCCGCACGACCAGGCTGCCGTCAAGCTTGCCTGCCGCCACTTCGCCTGCGAAAACAACGCTTTTGTTAAGCGCCCCGACAATGGGCCGGATTATCAGAAACAGCAAAATCACGCCCAAAAGAATCGAGACCCCGATTACTGCCATCGAGGTTTCCCGCAGCACGGAAAGGCTGGAAAACACATCGTCTTTTTCCGCCTGGACCACCAGGGTCATGCCTGAAAAAGGTTCTTTGACGTGATAGGCGAAGCTGTCCAGGCCAGCCGCATTGATAAAGTTGATGGTGCCGTCTTCGGTGTTGGCCATTTGTTTATAGATGTCCGCACCGGGCAGGTCATCCTTGAACAGAAAATCCTTGTTGTGGTGAACCACGACCAGCCCGTTGCTGTCCATGGCATAGGCATAGCCCTTGTCGCCAATGCCCACCGGCTTGATCACGGTCTCAAAATAGGCGGGCAGGGGGATGGTGGCATTGAGCACGCCGACCGTGCTGTTGCCCCGGCGTACCGGGGTGGAAATAATAATCACGCCCTGCCCGGTGATGGCGGACTTGAACGGCGCAGACACAAAGGTTTTGCCGCCGAAAGCCTCGGTGAAATAAGGACGGGACTTGAAGTTTTCCCCTATCACATCGGGGTTGGAGGAGCTGACAATATCGCCGTTGGCATCAAAAATGTTGATACGGTCGATGTCCGTATAGCTGGCAACCATTTGCGCAAGTTCCGCCGATGTCGCCAGTTGCCTGTCCCGGTCGTGGATGTCGCCGTCATAGAAATTGCGCACAGCCCGGTCCTGGCTGGCCCGAAGGACATTTTGCTGGGAGTTGCCCAAGACGCTGGCGGTCATGCGCTGCAGCGAACCAGCCTCATCCTTCATGTTTTCAATAACCGCCTTTTCCAGGCTTTCAGCGGACTGAACATAAGCAATGTACCCGGAAGCCCCCACCAGCAGCATGATCAGGCCCACAACCGGTAACATGATTTTCCATAAAAGCTTCACTATTTTGCTCCTGAAAACGTTTCCAACTACACCGGCCCATGTGCGCCACAATGATTGTGCAGAGCAACCCAGGCATTGGCCGTTGTTGGAAAGCTTGATGATATAAATCCGGCAGGTCTGCAGTTCCAGCCGTTCAGTCTAACGAACGCGCGCTGATAAAAAAACAGGCTCGGCGTCCGTCTGCAACCCCTGTAGCCCTGAGGGGACCCCCCTCAAAAGCGACGTACCTCTCAGCATACAATATTTTTAGATGCTGTGGCAATAAAAAACAAAATCCCGGCGCATTATTGTCCGATTAAAGAATGACGTGCGACAAAAGGTTAGACGCTGCCGGCTCCAATCAGGCTCAAGACCGCTTCGGTGCCGCCCTGGTGCCGGGCAACAGTCGCGACAAAGTCTGCCCTGACCCGTTCACGATCGAGCGACGCAGCCAATTGACCCAGCAGCAGACCTGCCGCTTGCGCGGCATCGCGGGCCACTGGCACCGGACCGTTGGGGGCCACAAAGTCTTCGGCCCAGGCAAAATTATTCCAGGACGGTCCCATAACCGGAACCAGCCCCTGGCTTAGCGGCTCCAAAAAATTCTGCCCGCCCAAGGGGGCCAGGCTACCGCCGACAAAGGCCGCCCGGGCGGTCGCATACAAGGCCTTGAGTTCGCCGAACTTATCCCAGATGACCACATCGCCGGGTTCAAAGGGAACTGCGGCCTGGGAGCGGAATTTAACCGCCAGGCCCCGGCGGGCCAGCGCCTTCTGCCAAACGGGCACATGATGCAAATGGCGCGGGGCCAGCACCAGAATTGCCCCGGGCGCGCCCTGCCGCACCAGTTCAAGCGCTTCCGCAACCTGACCGGCTTCTGCCTTGCGCACCGAAGCGAACAAAGCAACCGGGGCGCGGGGCGGCAATAAATAGTCCACATCCCCGCTGTTCGCAGATTCTTGCTGCAGCAGACTCTCAAACTTGATGTTGGACATGCGCC
>CAZNBK010000193.1:1805-5271 GCA_964571105.1 uncultured Desulfovibrionaceae bacterium | reverse complement strand
CTGGGCCTGCTGGACAGCCTCATCCTGATGATCGCAGCCGTATGCGCGGCCATGTTCATTACCATGCTGCGCAGCGAGCGGCTGAGCGGCTTCATCCTCCGCCACCCCACCCTGCGGGTGCTCTGCCTGAATTACCTGCTGCTTATCGGCCTGGCTCTCGGCGCCGGCAGTCTGGGCTTTCACATTCCCAAGGGCTACGTCTACGCGGTTATCGGCCTGTCCATGCTCGTGGAAATCAGCAAGCAATTATTCACCCGCCGCGAACGTATGCGCCTGGGGCAACGCTCGCTGCGCCTGCGCACCGCAGATGCCGTGCTCCGGCTCATTGGCGGCTCCACGTCTTTTCGCAAACAAAACCCGGGCAACCCGGACCTGGCCCGCGGCCTTAGCGCTTACGATGAAGGCGCCAGGGATATGCTTTACGGCGTTCTGACCATGGACGAGCGCCATATCCGCTCCATCATGACCCCCCGCCCGGACATTGACTGGGTGGATATGGACGACAGCCCGGCGGAAATTCGGGAAACCCTCCGCTCCAGCACCCATGGCACCTTTCCGGTGCGCGACAGTGCCTCGGATGAAATCCTGGGCGTGGTCAGCGGCAAAGACCTCATGTCCATCTTGCCTGAAGACGGACCGTTTTCCATGTCCCCCATCATGCGGGAGCCGGTTTTTGTCCAGGAGTCCGTGGGCATCCGCCGCCTCATGGAAGTGCTGCGCGCCACCCGGACTAAAATGGTGCTGGTCACCGAGGAATACGGCTCCGTTGTCGGCCTGGTCACCCCGCTGGATATTCTGGAAGTGATCGCCGGTGACTTTCCCGAAGCCGACGAAGACCCCGATTTTATACCCGACGGCGACAATTGCTGGAAAGTGGACGGCGGCACAGACATCCATCGCCTGGAACTTTTGCTGGACACCGACGGGCTCAGAGACGCCGACGGCGATTATGTAACCCTGGGCGGTTATCTTATGCACCACCTGGGGCGTTTTCCCCAACCCGGCGATACCCTGGAGGCGGACAATATCTGCTTTGAAGTGCTGGAAGCCACAGACCGCAAGGTAGATACCGTGCGAGTGGTCAAAAGAATCGGCGGCGATGCGGGATAAACACAGCCGGATGCGCAAGCCTCTGCCGAACAATTACAACAACCATCTCCGGATTTGAGCAATAATGGGGCATGTTCATGAAAATTGTATTCTGCCTTGACGACAAACCGCAATATCTGATGCTCCTAAAGGGCGCGGTGCGCTCCTTGCGCCGCGTGCATGGACCTGATGTGCCCTGCCTCTGCGTTTACGGCGGCAAAGACCAAGGCATGGCCGAAGCTGTGGCCGCCGAAGGCATCCCCCTGGCCTGGTATAAAAAACCGTTGCTCAATTATGACACCATGGACCCGCGTACCCACCGAGTCATGGGCGCTTTTCTCAAACTGGAATTGTCGCTGGTGCCGGAGCTGGCTGACGACGATTATGTGCTCTACTGCGATACCGATGTTTATTTTCACCAACCCATAGACGAGCTCCTGGCTGAAACCCCGGCCTATATGGCCATGGCCAAAGAAGAAACCGCGCCCTTTCACCACGAGCACGAACAATTGAGCTACACCTATAAAGGCCATGAATACACGGTGCCCGTACCCTTCCCCATCTGGACGTATAACAGCGGGGTGGTGCTTTTCAACCTCCAGCGCCTGCGCAACCACGACTATATTCACAATTTTCTGGCTTTCTGCATGCAAACCGGCGACCGCATCGGCAACTTCGACCAATCCATGCTCAATTATTTCTTCGGCAAGCGCATCAGCCGCTTCAACGGAATCTACAATTGTCCGCCATACATGTATATTTCCAAGGAGCAGGGGCGCATTGTCCACTTCCACGGGCCCAAGCCCTGGGACACACAAAAAAAACTTTGGAAAGATCTGCGCATCAACCACTACTGGCATTTCCGGGATTTATGGTTAACTTTGATGACAGAAGAGGAGAAAGCCCTGATTCAGACCTGGGATAAGGCTGATTGACCAGGGCGAAAACCCATGTCCGCCCCGCAAATCTCGCAAGCCAATTCCGGCGGCCCTGAGGCCGCCACCGTACCGGCAGACGCCGCTGATAAAAAACCGACGCTGGCCCCCAATCTCCCACTGGGGCAAAGGCTGCGCTCTTTTGCCTATCGCCACCGCGAACGCATAAAATACGCCACCAAAATGGGCCTGGTAGCCGTGCTCGGCTATTGGACCGGCGTGCTCACCGGCTTGAGCAGCGGTTTTCTGGTGGCTCTTTATGCCGTGGTCGGCATGCAGCTCAATGTGGCCGACTCCATTGAATCCTGCCTGAACCGCCTCGGCGGCACCTTTATCGGCGCGGTCATGGCCTACCTGGCCATGACCCCCTATCCATGTCTTTGCAGTTGTTTTTTCTGCTGGCCATCTGCGGCCTTATGATCCATTACCAGGAACGCTACCGCATGGTTGCCATTACCGTGGCCATACTTCTGGTCACCGGATCCATGGCCGGAGACGACAGCCTGTATGTCTGCCTGGAGCGGGTGGCGGAAATCCTGCTCGGCGTGGGCATTTCCTTTGTGGTCACCACCCTGATCTGGCCGCGCCGCCTGGCCGACGATGTCAGCGAATCCGTCAAAAAAGGTTATGCCGAATGCCTGGGATATTACCGCAAAATCATCGATTGCTTCATCAGCGGCGAACGCGTGCCCGCTGAAATCAGCCAGGCCATCTACATCACCCTGCCGGGGCGGGTCTGGAAAAATAAGGAAAAGCTGAACAAAACCATCCGCAACGAAGCCCCGGTCTATCGGGCCGATTATGTGCTGGTGGACAAGCTGCTCATGACCGAAGACCGCATCGTGGAAAGCCTCAAGGGCATTCTGGACGCCATGACCGATATGGGACCGGGGGCCCTGGATCCCTCCCTGCGCGAGTCCATGCTCAGCCTGGCCTTTGCCACCGAAGAAGCCCTCGGCTATCTGGCCTGCTGGCCCAGCCAGGCCGCACCGCCAAATCTCCGCCCGGCCCTGGATAAAAGCATCGCCGAAGTACGCGCCGCCCGCGAAGAACGCCGCTACCGGCTCCTGGATGCTGAAGAACTGGAACGGCACATGGCCGTAAGCAACGACCTGCGGGTATTGGCCCGCAACCTGGTGCAAACCCTGGATTGGCTGGCCAATTATGCCCCGCCCCCGCGCGGCAAGCAAACTCCCGGCGCCTGCCCGCAGGAGAAATAAGCAATGCTCGTGGAAATTCTGGGCTTTGTGGCCGGCCTGTTCACCACCTTCGGCTTTTTGCCCCAAATCGGCAAACTAGTGCGCACCAAATCCGCCCAGGATATTTCTCTGCCCACGGTAATTGTTTTGCTTTCCGGCAACACCATGTGGCTCGTTTACGGCCTGCTCATCGGCTCCCGCCCGGTGATTGCCGCCAACTTTGTCACGGTCTGCATGTTGCTG
>CAZNBK010000193.1:720-1795 GCA_964571105.1 uncultured Desulfovibrionaceae bacterium | reverse complement strand
TGCTGACCTTGCTTGTTTTAAGTTATCGTTACCGCCATAAACCAAAATAAACAGCGCCGGGCTTGCTTTGCCCGCCGCTGAAAACGCAAACGGAAAATACATGGACGTTCAGAACATCAATCCGGTCTGGCTGGCCCTGGCCGCCACCACCTTTACCTGGGCCTGCACCGCTTTAGGCGCAGGCCTGGTCTTTTTTACCAAACAAGTCTCCCGCCTCTTCCTCGACGTCATGCTCGGCTTTGCCGCCGGGGTCATGCTCGCGGCCAGCTACTGGTCCCTGCTTGCACCGGCCCTGGCCATGAGCGAACCGCTGGGCAAATTATCCTGGATGCCCGCCGCTGTCGGGTTTATGGGCGGGGCCATATTTCTGCGCCTGGTAGACCGTTTTCTCCCCCACATCCACTATCTTTCCGGCCTTAAAGAAGGCCCCAACACACACTGGAAACGCACCACCCTGCTCGTGGCCGCCGTCACCCTGCACAATATCCCGGAAGGCCTGGCCGTGGGCGTGGCCTTCGGCGCCGTGGCCGTGGGCCTGCCCGAAGCCGGTCTGGCCGGGGCCATCTCCCTGGCCCTGGGCATCGGCCTGCAAAACCTGCCCGAAGGCGCGGCTGTATCCCTGCCTCTGCGCGGCGAAGGCGTGTCCCGGCGCAAAGCCTTTCTGGTCGGTCAGGCCTCGGGCCTGGTCGAACCCATTGCCGGGGTGATCGGCGCAGCCGCTGTGGTGGTTATGCAGCCCCTCCTCCCCTATGCCCTGGCTTTTGCCGCCGGAGCCATGGTCTTTGTGGTCGTGGAAGAAGTGGTGCCCGAATCGCAAAGCGCCGGTAACGGCGACTGGGCCACCATGGGCGTAATCATCGGCTTCACCCTGATGATGATCCTGGACGTGGCCTTTAGCTGATTAGGCGCTTGAAAAGAACCCCAAAGACCTCCGCCCTTGGGTTTCTCTCCCCCTGTCTCCTGAATCCGAATTGTTTTTCATTATTGAGAAAAAATTATGTCTGAACCTGAAGTAATTTGGTTTGAGTTCCCCGGCCTACCGCAAGTAAAATGCGCCTTCCAAACCAGGAAGGGC
>CAZNBK010000193.1:0-710 GCA_964571105.1 uncultured Desulfovibrionaceae bacterium | reverse complement strand
CATCTCCCTGACCTTGGGCGATGATCCAGCCGCAGTTATCAAAAACCGCAAGGCCCTGCTGAAAACCCTCGGGGTCAGCCGCTGGGCCGAAGAAGACCAAATCCACGGCAATGGCGTCATCCTCGACGCCCCGGCCACGGATATCGAAGCTGCCGGTAAATCTCAGGCCGACGGCCTGACCAGCACGGAACAAGGCCTGGCCCTGTGCATCAAAACCGCCGACTGCCAGCCCATCCTCCTGGCCCATAAATCCGGACGCCACATTGCCGCCCTGCACGCAGGTTGGCGCGGCAACCGCATCAATTTCCCGGCCAGCGGCTGCCTGGCCTTCTGCCAACACTATAACCTCGACCCAGCCGATATTCTGGCCGTGCGCGGCCCCAGCCTCGGTCCCGAACAAGCCGAATTCGTCAATTTCGCAGCCGAATGGGGTGATGAATTCCTGCCCTGGTTCAACCCCGCCACCCAATGCATGGACCTCTGGGCCCTCACCCGCCACCAGCTCCAGGCCGCCGGACTAAAGAAAGACAACATCTTCAGCATCGACCTGTGCACTTACTCCCGCCCCGATCTCTTCCACTCCTATCGCCGCAACGGCCAAGCTTCCGGTCGCCAGGCTTCGTGTATCTGGATTGAATAAACAGACTGGGGGAGGGAACCATAAGGAACTGCGTCCCTTAAGGTTCCCTCCCCCAGGCCCCCTCCTTCCT
>CAZNBK010000192.1:0-5276 GCA_964571105.1 uncultured Desulfovibrionaceae bacterium | reverse complement strand
TCTAGCGCGGATAAAAATGCCATGTTGAAGGACATACCAGAACAGGACGGAACCGGGCAGGAGCAAAGCCCGGAACAGACCCAGGAAAAACAACAGACGGGCGCAACCGTGGCCGCGACAAACCCGGTCGAAACAGCCGCAGCGTCGCAAGAGACTGGTTCTGAATCCGCCCCTGAATCTACTCCTGGGACCACCCCTGAGTCTACCCCCGGGTCCATTGAGGAAGACCGTTCTGCCGACAACGCGCCGGAAAACTCATCTACGCCCGATACTGCTGTGTTTTCAGAAGAAAGTCCCGCACCCGGCCCAATACCGGCAGACGCCCCCCTGTCCATGCATCCCCAACCGGCTGAACCGTTGAAAGATGACGCGCGCGACGCGCCGGACAGCGCAGACGCGGCGCAAAAACCGGCCTGGCAGGATTTGGAAGCGGAGTGGCTGGCCAGCCGGGAAGCAGAGCAGAGCAAAACTGAAACCAACGCAACTGACCCCGGCGAAATTGATGCTAGCGCTACCGGGCCGGGCGAGACCGGGGCAAATGCGACTACGGAACACGCCGGTGCCGAAGAGCCGGAGCTTGCCGCCACACCCGCCAAAGACGCTGCCCCTGTTCCGTCAAAAATTTTTGCGGGCCTGAGCTGGATTACCCCGCTGCTATTGGCTGTGCTGGCCGTGTTCCTGGCCGCGCAACCGGCCTGGATCACCCCGGAACTTGGGCGGGTGGCCGCCACTCCGGAAGACAGCCTGGCGCAGCACGCACTGCTCACCGCCCAGCAAAACTCCGGTCTCGGCGCCTGGATCGTGCCGCAAATCGAAGGGCAGCCTGTAAAAGAAGTCCTGCCGCTGCAACTATGGTGGAAAGCCGCGCAAAACAAAATAGATTCTTACCTGCCCCCGCAATATGTCGGGTGCCTGGGGCCGATTCTGGCGGCCTGGCTCATGCTGCTGGCAGCCATGACCCTGGGCTGGACCGATTCGCGTCATGGGCGGCGGGGCGGCCTGGCAGCGGGCCTGCTCGCTTATTGCGGCCTGGCCGCGCTGGGAACCGTCTGGCTGGCCCCGGCCCTGTTGCCCGCCCCGGCCCTGAGCGTGCTGGCAACGGCCTGCTTGCTGCGCGGGCTTAAACGAAACAGCTTCAGCCCGGTTCTGGTGCTGGGCGGTTTGTTTATGGCCCTGGCCGCTTTGGGCGGTGGTGTGCTGCTTGGTTTGCTGCCCCTGGCCGCGGCCCTTCTGACCATAATTTTTCAACTCAATTTTTCCCGGCTCGGCCAGTGGGACTTGGCCTTTTGCCTGGGCCTGGCCTTACTGGTTGTGGGCGGCTGGTTCACAGCCGGGCTGCTGTTTGCCGGGTCCGGAATTCTGCGCGCCTACCTTGGGGATGTAAGCACTACAGTGCTGGCATCCACTGCGGGCGCCAGCCCGATCTGGGCGTTCATGGACGGTTTGTCCCTGCCTGAAATGCTGGGCATGGTGCTGCTCTGCTTTGTGCCCTGGATTGTTCTGCCCGCCCTCATGCCCGTGCGCAGCCTCAAATCCCTCGGGCGCGGCCTGCGGGAATGGAAACAAAAACAAAAATACACCGAAGCTGTTTTCCTGAGCTTCTTTTTCCTGCTCAGCGCCGCTGCAGTGATCCTGACGCAGCCCTTCCAGGAAGGTTTGCTCCTGGTCGCCTACGTCGCCCTGGCCGCCCTGGCCGCGCGTAGCCTGACCAATCTCTCTCCCGCCCAAAACAACCGCTGGGGGGCCTTTTGCACCCTGTTTATGCTCCTGGCTGCGGCCATCACCGTACTCATGTTCCTGGACCTGGGCAGGCAATGGCTAAGCGAGGCGCTGAACATTCATCTGCCGGGCAACCTCAGCCTTAAGGTCTGGCTGGTGCCCGCCGTGGGTGCAGTTATCGGGGCAATCACCATCTGGTTTTTCGGACGAGGAAAATCCTCCCAGGCCGGATTGCTAGTCATTGCCTTTGCAATGCTTTTATACACGCAAGCCTTTGCCTGGAGCGCGTTATCGGTTATCCACCCGCAGCTTACGCGCGGGCCCGGACCCGCGTTGCCGGATACGTTCATGCCGGAAATCAATATCATCAACCCGCTGCCGCCGCAGTCCGATGTTCCCGACGGCCCCAGGCTGCACCTGCCTTTGCCGCCGGATAGCGAAGTATTCACAGCCCCGGAAATGCCTCTTCAGGAAATTGAAGCGGAAACCCCGGAGGGCATTGTTCAGCCGGGCATTCTGGGCGCGCCCATGCCCGGACAAACCAACGCCACCGTTGCGCCTGGCGATGACAGTATTGTGGACAACAGTCTTGACGGCGGCTTGGGCATTGGAGCTGACGGCGGCCCGGTGCCTGATGCAGGCGGATTCTTATACGGGGATGATCTGACTGTGGGGCAGGATAACCAAGCGCCCCCGGCGCCGGTTGCGCCGTATCAGCCGGGATTGCACCGGGAAGAGCCGCCGCTGCCGCTATTGGACACGCCAGTGCCGATAACTGCGCCGCAGACGCCGCCCCAGCCGCTGCTGGAGCCGCTCCCGCCGCAAAACTAGAGCATTTTAACGTTTAGAACATTTTCGCATTGAGATTGTCGCCCAGGCGGGAGTAAATCCCGCCTGGCGCTCTGCGGACCTCATCCGTAGCATTCGCTTACTTACATGCTCATGCAACGGCTGCTTCGCCGCTTATTGGTGCGCATCCAACCAGTTGCGCATGGCTCTGATTTCTTCGGCCTGATGGATAATGATATCGCGCGCCAGGTCAACCACCTTGGGGTCGTCAGACTGGAGCAAGGCCGGATAAGCCATTTCCAGAGCCATGGCGTGATGGGGAATCATCTGCAGGATGAAATTTCTGTCCGAATCCTCAGACATGGTCTGGTCGCGCATGGCCTTCATTTCTTCACTCATTTCATTCCAGGTGGCCTCATCCTTGCGGCCCAGGTCTTCCAGCCACTTGAGCATGATGACAATTTCGCCGCGCTGATCGTTGGCGATCTTTTCCGCCAGTTCTTTGATCAGCGGGTCTTCTGTGATTTTAAGAATATCATTGCTCATGGCAATGGCCGCCGAATGATGCGGAATCATCATGGACAGAAAAATCTTGTCCGAATAATCATCCTGCATGCCCAGCATCATGCCGGAGTGCATGTCCTGCATGCCCATTTCCTCCGGAGCCGGGCTTGTATCGCCAGCCTGGGGGGAAGCTGCGCTGTGTCCGGCAGCTTCATCATCCAGGGCCTGGTCCGCAGCCGACACCGTGGCGTTATCGGCAGCCGGTTCCGCAGTCGACTCGTCAGAGCAGGCCGGAAGCAGCAAAAGCAGACCCAAAACCAATACCAACGATGCAATTCTTTTCATATTCTACCTCTTATTCAGACATTCAAAGTTCACAGTCAGCCCCGGAAAGCGCCTCGCGGCATTTTGCAATCAAGCGCCCGACATGGGCCTCGGCCAAACTCTCCAGGTAAGCCGCCAAATCATGGGCAGCTTCATTTAAATCTTTACGGCTGCCGCCGTTATCAACCAATATATGCGCATGCTTGCTTTTCTCCGCTTCCGGCCACTGCCAAGCTGTGAGCATGCGGGCAGTATCGCCGGAAACTCCGCGTCCGGCCAGGCGCGCAAAGCGCTGGTCTTCCGGGCAGGTCACCACCACTACTATAGGCTCAGCGGGGTTGCCGGGCAAGCCCCGACCGCCGAAAGACAGGTGGTGGTCGGCAGGAAGGGGTGGGGCAACGTTTTCCGGCAGCGCGGTGTATTGCCTGGCCTGCCACCCGGATTCGAAATACAGCGGGATTTCCGCCACCCTGCCCGTGCCCAAAGTTTCCGCCTTGAAAAAATCGCCAATCTCTTCCCTGACCAGCGGATGGATGAGGTGTTCCACTTCCAGGCGCAAGGCGTCATCTTCGCGCATGGCTGCGGCCAAAATTTTTCTGTCCACGGCTAAAGAGGGGTCCGGGGTGAATTGCCCGGAAAACCTGCGATCCAGCAGATCCCAACCGGCCCCGCCCGGTTCATAAAGACGGCGCACCGCCGCATCTGCGCTGAAAACCGGCAGCCCCAAATCTTCCAGATCGTGCAGCAGCGCAGATTTTCCGCAACCGGGCACACCTGTGATGACCACGTGCACAGGCTGCCACAGCAATACCCGCAGGGCTGACTCAAAGTCATCCGGCCAGTCTTTGTTGAAAGCCAGCCGGTTTCCGGTTTCCGGATGGGCAAAACTCAAATATCGGGCATGCAACATCTGCCGCTCGGCCACCAGCCTGCCCTGTGCCGGGCTGCCGCCTGGTTGGTAAGCGGGCAGGCGCTTTTTGCCCCCATAAGTACTGTCCCCCCAAAGCGGGTGCCCCAAATGGGCCAAGTGGACGCGTATCTGGTGCGTGCGCCCGGTGAGTATCTGCACTTCCAGCAGGGCAAAGCGACCGTCCGGGTCGGCGTAAACAGTCCGGTAGCGGCTGACGGCTTCGCGCCCTCCGGCTTGCACCGCCATACAGGTCTTGCGGGTGGGGTGCCGCCCCATGGGCGCGTTAATTTCGCCGCTGCCGGGCTGGGGCACGCCATGCACCAGGGCCAGGTAAGCCTTATCCACCTGCCGTCCGGCAAAACTTTCGCTTAACTTGAGGCGGTCCTTTTCGGTGCGCGCCACAATCAATAAGCCGCTGGTATCCTTATCCAGGCGGTGAACAATGCCGGGCCGCAAACCGCTGCCCTCCATATCCGGATAATGATGCAACAGGCGGTGCAGCAGGGTGCCCTGCGGACAACTGGGACAGGGGTGCACGGTCAGCCCGGCGGGCTTATTTATGACCAAAAGATGCGCATCTTCATAAACAATGTCCACGCCGCCCCGTTCCGGAGTAACCTCCGGCCCCTGAATATCCAGCGTCAACTCCAGGCTGTCGCCGTTTCTGACGGACTGGCGCGGATTGCGGCAGACTGCCCCATTGCAACGGACCTGATCGCCCAAGATATGCCGCTTCACCTGCTCCCGCGACAAACCGTGCGACCCGGCCAGACCGGCCAAGGCGCGGTCCAGACGCAATCCGTGTTCCGTTTCGCTAACGGTGAAAGCCAGTATTTGCGCGGGCATGGGCAAGCAGTGTTCCTCGCATCTTCAACAACTGATTTCAGTTTAAGTCAAAGCCGCATAGAAGCAAATACCCCCTGCCGACCATCTTGCTGGGGGCAGGGGGTATAATGGTTTATAAAAAAACAGGCGCGCTTATGACTGCCCGTTTCCGGCTTGCAGCTTATCCAGCAAGACGCGCAACTCC
>CAZNBK010000191.1:0-5343 GCA_964571105.1 uncultured Desulfovibrionaceae bacterium | reverse complement strand
CGAGGGAGGGAATTGAACCCCCGACAACGCGGATATGAGCCGCGCGCTCTAACCAACTGAGCTACCTCGCCGGATGCTGCCGAAGGGTGCGGATAAACCGCCCCCTACCAGGCGCAAGTCTGTTTATCCAAGTTGTTCTAAGTTGGCAAGTGTTTTTTTTCAGGATTTTTGCCCTGCCAGGCAAGCCAATGGTAAGCCGCAGCGGTCTTAATTGAAATAAAAATAGACTGCCGGGGCAATGGCCAGGCGGTACCAGGCAAACGGCGCCAGGCTGATGCGGCTGACCAGATGAATAAACCCCTTGATTGCCCCCAGGGCGGCCAGGAAAGAAACAACAAAACCAGTGATAAGAAAGGGCATGTCCGCCATGCTGAACAGTGCATGATCGACAATGATTTTGTAGCCGGTGGCTGCGAACATAATGGGTACGGCGGCTAAAAATGAATATTCGGCAGCCAGCTTGCGGTGTGCGCCTAAAACCATGCCGCCAAGAATGGTTGAGGCAGAACGGGAAAAGCCCGGCCACAACGCCAGACATTGGAAAAATCCTATGCCCAGGGCCAATTTGGGCGTGATTTCGTCCAGGGTTTCAACCTTGGAGGCAGGGCGGAATTTTTCCACAACCAGGATGAGCACTGCGCCCGCAGCCAAGGCCAGGGACACGCTGACCGGGCTGAACAGTTTTTCCGCAATATACCCCTCAAGCAGAAAACCGGCGATACCGGCTGGAAGGCAGGTTAGAAACAGCAGCCACAGGCCGTTCAGGCCGGAAAATTTGACCCCCGGAATTGGGCGGAGCATGCCTAGCCAGCGGCGCCAATAGAGCACAACCACTGAAAGAATGGCTCCCAGTTGGATGATGATGTCAAAAGCAGCGGCCTTGGGACCGGTTAGCCCCAGAAGATGCCCCACAATAATGAGATGCCCGGTGGAGGAGACCGGTATAAACTCCGTAAAGCCTTCCACCAGCCCTTGAATGACTGCTGCTCCCAGATCGCCCATGTCCGCCTCCCCCAAATGAATGTTTGCCTGTTCTAAATGCGGCCAAAATACCGCTCTGAAATATACTCAATGCCGGGGGCAGGCAATGTTTATTTTGTTTTTTGCTTATATGCCGCAATAAGATAACTGCTCTGAAAACATAGTCCTCCAAACTGGCTGCCATAAAGTATTGCCCCGGACTTGCCCGCCGAGCGGAAACATATGCGCAAGTTTACTTTCTTTGCTCTTTGCAAGTTGTTTGAAATGATTTAATATCCCCCGCTGAGAGGCAAGCATGACCACGATTATGCCTAAAAGTGAATTGATGCGCCGTGCGGCTGCTTTTGTGGCTGAACGCTTTTCAGATTACAACTGCGGCTGCGGCAATGAGCGTCCTCCCGAGGCTGCGGTGATGTCCATTCTAGATGAAGCGGGTATGCGGTTTAATTTGAGCCCGGCGGACAGCGCGGCCCTGTTTGATCTTTTTCATAGCCAGAGTTGAAGCAGCCGTCCCGCTTTCGGGCTGACGGAGCGTATTCCCTGCGGGTGCAGTGTCGCAGGGGTATTTTTTTAGGAGCATCCCCTGTTTACCTTGATAAAACCGACGATTTTGCAGCGCTTTATTTGCAAGGAGCTGTTCTTTATATTTTGTCTCGCGGTGGTGGCTTTTATCACCATGGTGCTCATCGCCCGCGGGGTGCAGATGCGCGAGCTGTTCATGGGGTTGGAGCTGGGTTTCCGGGATATGCTCGAGCTGTTCTTTTATCTCAGCCCCTTTTTTTTATTCATCATTATGCCCATTGCGGCCATGCTTGCGGTGTTTCTTGCCTTTCTGCGCATTAATTCCGACAATGAGCTTATGGCCCTGAAGGCATCCGGCATAAGCCCCATGCAACTGTTGCCCGCGCCGTTGTTATTGGGCTTTTTGGCCATGGCTACGGCCATGCTGGTGTCTATTTTTGCCGTATCCTGGGGAATGTCAAACTTCCGAAGCACGCTCATGGATATCGCCCAAACCCGCGCCCGCCTGGTGCTGCAGCCGGGTGTATTCAACAAGGACATTCCCGGAGTGACGATTTTTGCCCGCCAGACCAATCTGGATACCGGAGAAATCAAGCATGTCATCGTGGAAGACCGCTCCAGGGATCAGCATAGCCTGGTTATTCTGGCTCCGTCCGGGGAAATTCTCACCGATGAGTTTCGCGGCGAGATTCTGTTTCGCTTGCATAACGGACGTCTGTACAGAACTGCGGATGAAAAGCTTTCCGTAATGGGCTTTGGTGAATATGAGTTGCGCCTTGATTTGGCGCAGCTGTTTGTGGGGGCGGACTTGGGGCCGGTACGACCCAAGGAGATGTCGTTTTCAGATCTGCTTGAGCTGCGGGACGGCGGTTTGCGCGACAAAGTGGAAGAGAGCGATTACGAAGAGTACCGGGACAAGGCGGAAGTCGAGTTTCACAAACGCCTGATATTCCCTGTGGCCTGCCTGGTGATGGCTTTTTTTGCCGTGCCTCTGGCCTGTTATTTCCAGGGCCTTGGCAGACAATACGGCATAGTGCTGTGCTTGATCGTGTTTTTTGTCTACTACAGTCTGATTTCTTTCAGTGTCAGTGTGAGCATGCTCATCGAGGGCATGCCGGTCTGGCTGTTGATGTGGGCGCCGAATATCGTTTTCACCGGCCTGGGGCTTTATTTTTTCCATCTGACGTTGCAGGAAAAGCGTTTGAATCTGACCAACTTGCGACTCAAGGCGAGAAAAATGTGTTTCTGGAGGCGTAAGACGGCATGAGCCATAATCCTGTACTAGAACTTTGGAAATGCGTGCGCCCTTGTTTGTTGGTCCGCTATATCTTCAAGCAGAATCTATATTTTGTGGTTTTGATTCTTCTGGTCGGCACCGGGGTTTATTTGCTCACAGATCTGTTCGAGCGTATTGATAATTTCATGAATTCCAGCACCGGGCTTAAGGTTTTGGGGATGTATTATCTGGTTAAAACCCCGATGATCATCTCCCAGATATTGCCGGCTGCCTTTCTAATAGCCACTCTGGTGCAGTTGTCTTTGATGGCCAAACACCGGGAGGTGCTGGCCATGCAGGCAGGGGGCATTTCGCCCACTCGTCTTTTACTGGTGGTTTTGAGCATCAGCCTGTTCTGGAGTGGGGTGCAGCTGTTTTTTTCGCAGTCACTGGGCGTGTCGGGCGAGCGGTATGCCGCATCCATTTGGCAAGAACAGGTAAAAGGCCGGGAAAACGTTGCGGCTACGCTTAGATCGCTGTGGTTCTGGAATGAGAACCGGGTGATTTATCTGGATGAGGTCAATGTGGATACGGGAAAAGGACGTAATGTATCCATTTATACGCTGTCGGAAGACGGCAGTGAGGTGAAGGAAGTGGTCAGGGCTGAGCAGGTTGATGTGCATAAAGAGCGCTGGGACCTGCACCAGGCCACTCTATATAACACCGACGGCTATATCCAGGGCAGCCACCAGGAATTATCCTTGCCCATCCGGCAGGAATTGCGGGTGCTGACGGTATTGTCCGAAAGCTCGGATCTGCGCCAGATGTCCATCTGGCAAATCAGCGCGTCCATAGACCGGCTGAAGGCAGCAGGCTCCAATGTGGAGTCGCTGCGGACCATGTGGCATTCCAAGGTCGCCTATGCCGGGGCCATGTTGCTCATGGGGCTGATTGCCATGGCTTTGATGCTCTGGCGCGATAACGTTTATATTAACGTGGCGGTCAGCCTCGTGGTGGTGTTCGCGTTTTACACCATATACACTGTTGGCTTGTCTGCCGGGCAAAAGGGGTTACTGCCGCCGATCATTGCTTCCTGGGGGGGCTTGCTGCTGTCGTCTTTGCCGGTGGGGCTGTATATTTTGTGGAAAATACGACCGCATTGGCTGCGCAGGCTGCTGCGCTCGTTGGAAACGCGGCGTTTGCACAAGATCAGGAAGATCGCTTCGCAGTAAAACCGGCGGCGCAGCAAGGTTGCCTTAGATCCGCTTAAGATTACAAAACTTGAAGGCAAACGCTGTCTTTAAAACCAAAAGGCAAAAATGCATTTCTTTTATATATGCGCAAAATCCAAGGCGATTTTGTGAAAGGCTAGCGCTGCTTACACGCGCGCGGGTGCCGCTGCCTTTATCGCATACCTCTCGGTCCGCCGTCCTAGCGGACCGAGAGGGTCGCTTATGAAAAACGTCGTTTTCACTGCGCGACCGCTGCGCGGCTGCCCCCTTCCTGGCGGCACCAGAGCATTTTTCCAATAGATAATTTCAAGGTTAAAATGCTCTAGAATTTTTTTTGATTTTTTCTATGAAACGGCGTATAGCGCAAAGTGAAAAAGCGCACGGTGAAGCTATTCCTCCGGGGCTGCGTTTGCTTGCGGAATAGCCAGGTCGTTTAATTTGTTTTGCAGCTCGGCCAGCCCCAGGCCCGTGTGTGAAGACACCACCAGCGGCTTATCCGGCCCGAGAATCGCCTGCCATTCTTTTGCGCGAGTCGAGCGGTCGCGTTGCGGGCATTTGTCCGCTTTGGTCAACACCGGAAGGATGCTCAGGCCAAGCCGTCGGGCATAGGCAGCCAGCTCCAGGTCGGCTTTTTGCGGAGGCAGGCGGCAGTCGATAAGCAGGGCCAGGGCTTTCAGCCCCCGGCTGCCGGATAGATAGCGGTCAATCAGCTTGCCCCATTTTTCCCGTTCGGTTTTGCTGCAACGCGCGTAGCCGTAACCGGGCAAGTCCACCAGGTAATAGCCCAAGGGCTGGACGCGGTAAAAATTAAGGCTGCGTGTTTTGCCGGGGGTGGAGCTGATTTTTGCCAGTTTTTTGCGTCCGGCCAGGGCATTGATCAATGAAGATTTGCCCACATTGGAGCGCCCGGCCAGAGCCACTTGCGGCAGGTCGCTCTCGATAAGTTGGCTGGTCAGGTAGATGGTATGTTCCAATTCAAGGTTTAAATGCATGCTGTTCCTTGACCGCGTCCGGGGTTCCTCGTAGGAAAGAGGCCGCTTTGCGACGTTGGAGAGTTGTTTATGAGCAAATATCCCTATGCGATTTTAATTGCCAACGGACCCAACCTGGGCCGTTTGGGAATCCGGCAGCCGGAAATATACGGGCGAAAGGGGCTTGATACCTTGCCGGATTTGATAACCCGGCAATTGGGGCCAGGCGTTAATCCGGGCCTGCCTTCCTTTGAGCTGGATTTTTTTCAGAGCAACCACGAAGGTGAACTGATTGACCGCCTTGAAGCCGCTCATGACCAGGGCATGGCCGGAGTGGTGCTCAATGCCGGGGCCTTTACCCATACCAGCCTGGCTTTGGCCGATTGTGTGGCCGGTTTGGGTATTCCTTGTGTGGAAGTAC
>CAZNBK010000190.1:0-5386 GCA_964571105.1 uncultured Desulfovibrionaceae bacterium | reverse complement strand
CAGGTTGGTTGCGGTATAGGTTAACTCAAGATTGTTCAGGCCGGGGTTTATTTTGCTGCCTCCGGCAAATTCAATTTCGCCGCCGGTAAAGGCAAAGCTTTTGGACAGCAGTTCAAAGACGCCGCGCACCGGGGCGAGCTTGCCGCGCAGGTCCGGCTCTGAAAGCCGTCCGGAGATGCGCAGGTTGCCTTGCCATTCGCTGTCCAGGCCGCGCCCCCGGATAAAGAACCGGCGGGGAATCTTTACGGTGATGTTGCAATTGGGGCTGGGCGCATTTTCCACCGCCTGGTCTTCGGGGTGGGAGATCTCAAGTGTGGGCACGGAACCGCCGCCCAGGGAAGAGACAATATTGACTTCGCCTTCTTCAATGAGCAGATCCGCGCTGATGTGGGGCGAGAGGAAATTTCCTTGCACGGCGACCAGGCCGGACACGGTTACATCCAGGTCGTCGCGGTGCACCGGGGCCATATGTTGGATCTGGCCACGTAAATTCAGGGGTTCGTCAAGCGCCGGGTTCAGAGCGCCTTCAAAGCCTATTTTTCCTTTGGCCCCATCGGTCATGGCCGCGACCACCCGCAGCCCCTGCTCCTGGTTGGCGGTTGCTTCTGCCTCGATATCCGCAATGACCACGCCCCAGACGCGGTCTTCGTAGCGCCCGCCGGCCAGGTATACGCCGCCGTCAAAAACGGGCTTGGCCAGGCTGCCGGTCAGGCTAACGGCAAGGTTGGCCAGGCCGGTAAAATCTTGATCCGGCATGGGTAAAAGCTGCCACAAGGGCGCGACCTGCCCGGTCCAGTTCAGCGCAACCGCAAGCGGCCCGTTCATGTCCGGCAGGGGCAGCCCATCGGCATTGACCGACATGGGGATCTGAAAGGTCAGCGGCGGGTTTGCGGCTTGTTCCGGCGGAGTGTTTTTTTCCGGTTTTAAAAAGGCAATGTCGCCGCTGCCTTGTAGCTGGAGGCGTCCGGAAGAGCGGTCCAGAACCGCGGCAATGCTCAAGTCCGGCGCTGTCGGGTCAGCCTGGCTTTGCGAGCCGGTTTTGTCTTTGTCCAGGCGCAGGGCGGCGGCCAGTTCCCCTTGCGGGCCGTTGCGTCCGGTTTGGGCCGAGAGGGTCAGCTCAATGCTGCCCGGCGGCAAATCCTGGTCGGCCAGGGTGTTGATGATCTGCAAGGGCAGGCCGTGCACATTGACTTCGGCCTGGAAAGCGCCCGGCTTGAGCGCGGCGTCGGCACGGATGTTGCCCCCCGGCTCGATTGCCAGGTCCAGGCCGGTGAGTTGCAGGCCATCCTGGAAAGATATCTGCACGGGTTGTTGTAAAGCCGCGCTCAGAGCGCTGTCCGGATAGGCAAGGGCGAGTTGTTCAAGCCCGACTTGCATTTGGCTGAGATCATACTCGCCCTGGGCTGCCAGCAGGTTTTGTTTGCTCTGTCCGGGCGCGCCCACGGTGAGGGCGAAGCTGCCGGTCTGCTCGTGCCCGCGCACGGTTGCGTTTACAGTTGACCAGGCTATTCCGGCTGCTGAGCCGGGGCCGGTGGTCAGTTTAAGGTCCAGATCGTGATCGGAGGGGCCGAACCTGCCCTGGGCGGCAAGGGCGACGTCGGTTACGCTTACCTCGCCCTGTTGCGGCAAATTAATTGCCGGAAGCTTGGCGTTTAAAACCGCGTTCTGGGTCTGTGAAGCATTTTCCAGGTGAATATCCAGGCTGGCCGGTTGCCCGGTAATGCTCATTCCGGCCATGGCCCCCAGGTGGGTCCATTCCTGCACAACGGCCTGCAAGTCGCCGTTCAGGGAAAGTCCGGACGGCCATAAATCCGCCGCGGGGCTGCCGTCATCGGTATATGCCGCAGCCAGATCGCCCTGCAAGCGCACTCCCAGGGCGGACAGCTCGAGGTTGCTGAGCGCGGCGGTTAACGGTCCGGGGGTAGCCAGACCGGGGGTAGCCAGATCGGGGGTAGCCAGGCCGGGCGTATCTTGGCCAGGTAAATGAGCCTGCCAGTTGGTGGTCACCTGCACAGCCCCGCCCGGCCCGGAGGCCGTGGACGCCTGCAGCGTGCCGCTCATGCGCAGGCTGCCGGAGCTGTCCAGGCCGAACGTTCCGGCCACGGCGGCTTGCAGTTCTTCCAGGTTTCCGGCTTCGGTCAGCAGGTTGGGGCTGTTGACGCGTAAATTTATATCTGCGGCAGCCATGTTCCCGTCAACTTTGATAGAGGCGGTCAGGGGGCCGCCCAAGGTCAGTCCGCCCAAACCCAGCGCTAGGGGGGCGGCATCCGAGACCGCAAAATTGAAGTCAGCGGTGACTTTGCTGTGCTGCGCGGCAGCGGGGTTATTCAGCCAGTCGTTGAGATTGGCGGCGGTCTGCCCGCTTCCGCTGAGAACTCCGGCCCGCAGGCTTTTAAGCTCAAAGGTAATATCCTGATTGGCAATGCCCCGGACGGCCAGATCAAGACTGAGCGGATCAGCCAGAGCGGCCAGCAGTGCCCGGTCCAGGCCGCCAAGCGCGGCAGCCCAGTCTTGCCAGTCCGCAGCGGCGTCGCTGTTCAGGCTCAACTGCCCCTGCACGGCCTGGTTGCTTTTTAGCCACGAACCCGCTCCGGCAAGGCTCAATCCGCTGCCGGACAGGGTTATGGTTTCAATTTCCAGTTTGTCTTGGTTATTAACGGCAGCAAGGGCCAGGTTCAATTCCGCAGCCAGATGCTCCAGTTTTGCTTTAAGCTGGGCTTGCGCAGATACGCCAAGACTGCCCAATTCGGCCATGTTCACGGTGAGCGGCGGCAGTTCCAGGCTGAGGCTGAAACCGGGGCCGGCCACGGCGCTGAGCTTGCCGTCTGCCTTGGCAATGCCCTGGCGCAACTCGCCTTTTGCCTGTAAGTCAACAAGCAGATCATGGGCCAGGGCCGTGTCCAACTCGGGAATCGCCCCGGGGGCAAGGCCGGTCACCGCCCAGTCGATGCGGCAGTTTTCCAGGCGCAGGGCGCTCAGGAGCACATCCACGGGCAAAGCCAGGGAGACCGGCGCATCGTCCGCCGGGGTGGGTTCGCTATCAGCCGGGAACACGGGCAGGCGCAGCAGCTCGGCCCCGCTTGCCCGGATCAGGTCTATTTGCGCGGTCAAGCGCAGCAGCGGCAGCAGGGAAAGCTGAACCTCGGCCTCCTTGACGCGCAACCAGACCCCCTCACTGTCGGACAGGGTGAGGTTGCGCAGCAGAAGCTGCTGCGGCAGCGGCCCTGCCGCGTCTTCAAAAGCCAGCTCCAGGCCGCTGCCCGCGAGCAGATCCGGCAGCAGGCCAAGGGCATATTCGGTCCCGCTCTGCGAGCGCAGCCAAATGATGCCGCCGCCCACGGCCAGCAGCAAAACCAGGCTGAGCGCCAGCAGGGCGCGCAGCACCAGCGCTAAAGGGGCGCTACGCGCTCTGTTGGCGGTCCTGCGCGGGGGCTTGCGGGCTTTTCCGGCGGTCTGGGCGTTCATTAAAAACTTTGTCCTATGCTGATATAAAAGTGCAATCTATCGTCGTCGTCGCGCGGGTTTAGCGGCGTGGCCACGTCAAAGCGCACCGGCCCGATGGCGGTGTAAAAACGCAGGCCCACGCCCGCGCCCCAGCGCATGTCTTTGCCGTATTCCGTATCCAGGCTGTCGTAGACCATGCCGCCGTCGAGGAAAGCCACAAAGCCCCATTCATCGTTGATTTTAAAGCGCGGCTCAATGCTTACTTCCATGAGATAGTCGCCGCCCAGGGGGTCATTGTCCTTGTTGCGCGGGCCAAGCGACTGATAGTCATAACCGCGCACGGAACCGCCGCCTCCGCTGTAAAAACGCACCGTGGGCGGCACTTCCTGCGCGCCCGCGCCCCACAGTCCGCCCAAAGAGGCCCGCAGGGCCAGGACAATGCTGTCTTCTCCCTTTAGCGGCTGGTAATGGTACAAATCGAGCCTGGAGCGGATTGCGTTAAAGTCGGCATCATAGTGGCCCGTATACGGAGTTACGGAAAACATGACTTTGCTGCCCCTGGTGGCGTTCAGGATGCTGTTGGCGCTGTTGTATGTTGCGCCGAGCGGCAAGCCCAGCATCATATACGTGCGGCGCGGTTCATCGGGGTCCTTGATGCGCCCGCCCTCGGCTGTGCCCTGAGCGGTAAGGGTCCAGCGCCGGGAAAGACGCTGCTCAATACCCGCCGCAGCCCTGGCCGCTTCGATTTCATAGGCGTCGGTGTTTTGATGAATGGCCCCGGTCTGGGCGATAAAATCCATATCCCGGCCAAAGGCAAAGGGCAGCCGGTATTTGCCCACAAGTTCCTGCATGTCCTGCCATATGGACAGCTCGGTGCGCAATAAATCGCCCCGGCCTGTCAGATTGCGGTGTTCCCAAAAGCCCTGCACCCCCACGCCAAAGGAAGTATCGTATTTGAGCGCGCCGCCCACGGTACGCTCCAGGGCCGGTTCAAGGGTGGTCAGCACCGGGGTGGTGCCGTCTGCGGCGGCGTGCAAGTCCGGGGCAACATCAATGGACTGAAACAGACCGGAAGCGCGCAGGGCATTGCGGAAGTCCTCCACTTTATCCAGATTCCAGGGTTCGCCTTTTTCCCAGGTTTGCAGGTTTTCCAGATAGGACTGCCGGACCCTGACGCTCTGGCCTTGCAAGAGCATCTCGCCCATGCGCGCAAAGCTTCCGGCAGTGACGGTCACATCGGCTTCCAGCAGCTTGGCTTCGTGGTCGAGGATGAAGCGGGTGGAAGTGATTTCCGCAAAGGGATAGCCGTTGTTGCGGTAAACCGTCTTGACGGCGTCCACGGCGTCAAGCACTGCCTGGGCTTCGGCGGGCGCGCCCTCGGCCAGGCCGACATCGGCAAGGCTGCCCGGCAATTTGTCGGAAGTGGGCTGGTTATGGATGTTTTTCGGATCAGCAGCAACAACCGCGGTGCGCCCCAAATGGTAAAGCGGGCCGGGGGTGAAGGTGAATTTGACGGTTATTTTCGGGCTGCGCTTTGTGGTACTGTTGGCAGCGGCGTCGTCAGTGTCGTCGTCTTCTTCCTGAGCCGCATAGCGGTTCAGCAGGTCCGCGATCTCGGCGTCCGGCGGCAGCTCTTTCCCGTCCGGACCGTACAGCTCGGTTGCAACCTCTCCATTATAATACCCGTAGGAATGCAGCACCTCAACCGCTTCTTCCCCGGCTTTGCGCACCCGTTGCTTCAGGCCGGTGAGGCTGTGCAGGGGCACATCCTGCAACTGATTAAGCAGGGTGATGTCCTGAAAGGTTTCCGCCAGATCCGGGTTTTCAGGAGATTCGGCCTCCAGGGCGTAGCGGATGACAATTTGTTCGGCATCAAGATTTTTGGGCGGCGCATAGTCCTCGGCAGCCTTTTTGAGCGCTTCCGGCAATTGCGGCGCGGGAA
>CAZNBK010000189.1:0-5451 GCA_964571105.1 uncultured Desulfovibrionaceae bacterium | reverse complement strand
GAGGACGGCGACGGCCTCCGCGTAGGCGCGCCAGTCGCGCGTCGTGCGGAAGATCTGCTCCGTCGCCTCCAGCTGGGCGTCGGCCATCGTATTCACGGCGCTGAGGATCACCTTGCGTGAGTCGCCGACGAAGGCGAAGAGGGCGCCGGCCAGGGCATTGGCCTCGGATTGGCGTCCATGCTGCCAGGCGCAGACAGCCAGATGTTCCGGATTTTTTTGCGTTTTTGAATATGGGGAAGTTTGAAATGGTGGCCGGGGCGGGAGTCGAACCCGCATGTCCTTGCGAACGCTTGATTTTGAGTCAAGTGCGTATGCCTGTTTCGCCACCCGGCCAAATCAGAAAATTCATTTAGCATCAGTCGCCTGTGGTATCAAGACTTTTTTATTCTGCCAGACGCTTGTCGGTTTCGGTTGGATTTCAACTTGACATTTGCCGGGAAACTGAGTTTAAAAAACTTAGCAGCTATTCTCATGATTTGAAAGTTGATTACGAGATGGCTTAATATAAATTCAGACAGGAAGTGCAGCCATGTCCGTGTTTGGTTTCTCCACCTTTTCCAATTTAAGCGAGAGTTTTTGGCTGGGTTTTGGTTGGTGGCGTAAATTTTGCGGACCAACCAAATAGCGTGAGCATTTCAGCATAGTTATTCAGGCCGTCGGATTGTTTTCGCGGCCTTTTTTTGTACGTAGCCCTGGCGCGCGGCAGGAAGGACCGGCAGACAAAAAAGAGCGAGTCCTCCCGGTTTATTTGGAAGGACTCGCTTGTGGCGCGCCGGAAATCGCGCCTATTGGTTTTTTTCTGCTTTTTTTTGCTTATAAATCTCATCAGCCCGTTTGCGGATCTCGTCCACATCTTCCCGAGCAGCTTCAACGGTCCGCGAGGCCTCTTCTTTAAACCGGCGACTTTTCTCCGCTACCTTGCCGCCAAGCCCGCCGACTTCATTCTTGATTTTTTCACTATTGCTCCGGGCTTTATTCGCCATTTCCGCGAGATCGTCTTTAACGCTGCGTACTTTATCGCTCAACTGCAGCGAGCCGTCATGTATTTTACGCCCGGCTTCAACAGCCTCAACCTTTAATTCGCCGGTCGCTTCTTTTATTTTGTCTGAAATTTCACGGCCTCTGGCCAAATATTCAGCGCTTTTTTCTTTGATTTTTTCTTTGTCCATACTCAACCATCCTGCCTGAAAAATGCCCCCTGCTCACTTTATTAATTTATGATTGCTCAAAGCATTGTCAATACTCATTTGTTTATATATTGCGATTCAGATATAAAATCATTGCTCCGCCTAGTTTATCAGCCGGGCAGCAATGCCGTCCGGGATTCCGCCCCGGCGGCATTCTTGCCATAAGCTTCGGGCTGGTGTAGGAATACCCAACTCACGACCGCACTGCGCCATGCGCCCGGTTTGGTTGAAAAGGTCTGCCATGCGCAAAAATCATCCCCTGCCGACTCAAGCTGTTTCTGTTTTCAGGCAATTCATAACGCTTTTTGCGTTTGTGCTTTTGCTCATGACGGTGTTTCGCGCGGCCTTCTGGATTTTTGCCGCGCCGGATATGCCCGAACCGCTGTCCTGGGACACCCTGAATGCTTTTTATATCGGCTTTCGTTTTGATGCGCGCCTCACCGCCTTTTTCCTGCTGCCCCTTGTCGTTGCCCTGTGCGTTCCCTGGTTGGCCGCCCGCCTGCACAGGCAAGCCAGGGCAATAACCATTGCTTACGCGATTTTGTTTTTTTTGCTGATAGCCGTGTATAGCGTGGATTTCGGCTTTTACGACTATCTGAAAACCAGGGTCAGTTTCCTGCTGTTTGAGCTGATGGCCGATGTAAACGAGGCTTTCGGCATGACCACCCAAAGCTACCCGGTGGTCTGGATTACCCTGAGCGTATTGGCGGTCGCGGCGTTATGCACGTTTATTTTTTATCGCATAATCCGGGTGCCCGTATATGCAGACCCGCGCCGCAGCCGCCGGGTGCTGACCATTCTGTGTATCCTGGCAATTGTGGGAGTAGCCCTGTATGGACGCCTGTTCAACAACTGGTTCCCCCTGCGCTGGAGCAATGCCTTTTTCACCACCCAGAAAGCGGTCATTGCCCTCGGGCTTAACCCGGTGCAAAATATCTATGATACCTGGGAGCTAGATGTTGCGGATTTCTCGGCGGATGACGCCCGAGCGGCCTATCCGGATATGGTTGAATATCTGCGGGTGGACAAACCGAATATTGAAACCTTGAGTTATCGCCGCTCGGTTCCGGCAATTACCCGCGGCGCAACACGGCCCAATATCGTCATCGTCATCATGGAATCTCTGGCCTATTCCAAGACATCATTCGCGCCGGGCAATGCCGACCCCACCCCAAATCTGCGGGAGCTGGCCAAAGAATCTCTGCTGTTCAACAGGTTTTACAGCAACACCTGGAATACGGCCCGCGGCGTGTTCACAATTATTACCGGCATTCCGGATATAAACAGGGGCAAAACCTCTTCCCGCAACCCGCTGCTGGCTGACCAGCGTGTTTTGGCGGCGGAATTTGAGGGCTATGACAAGTATTATATGATCGGCGGCAATACCAGCTGGGCAAACGTCCGGGCAGTGCTGGCCCGGAATATACCCGAGCTGACCATTTTGGAAGAAGGCGACTGGCAAGCCTCCGGCGTGGATGTTTGGGGCGTGAGCGATTATGATCTCTTCCAGGAAGCCAGCGCGCGGTTCGCAGCCCGCGACCCGAACAGGCCTTTTCTGGCGGTAATTCAAACCGCGAGCTTCCACCGGCCCTATACCGTGCCGGAAACACCGGGGCTGATAGCGCCGGAAGCGACAGATGCCGATATTTACAACCACGGCTTTGAAAGCCGGGCGGAATACGCTTCCATGCATTTCGCGGACTTCGCCCTGGGCGAATTTATCCGCGCGGCCAAAGCCGAAGCCTATTATGACAACACCATCTTTTTTATTACCGGCGATCATGGGCTTAACGACTCCATGCACCACATGCCCCCCGGTTATCTGGAGGCCAATGTGCAGGGCTGGCACACCCCGCTGTTGATCCATGCCTCGCCCCGGCTTGGGCTGGTTACCCCCGGAGAATCAAACCTGCCCGGCAGCCATGTGGATATTTTCCCCACGGCAGCCGCCCTGGCAGGTATTGCTTACGAAAACAACACTTTGGGCAGGGATCTTTTTGATACCGGCTACAACAACAGCCGGACCGTGTACCTGGGCAACAAGGATGTGGGCATGCGTCTGATTGACGGCGATTACTGCTTCCTGGACAACGGGGCCGGCGGTTTGTACTTGTTTGAGATTACCGGCGACAATGCGGAAAACCTCGCGGAAGCTGAACCCGAGCGGTTTGCGCGCATGCACAAGCAAGCCCTGGAGATTGACGCCACCGTTCGCTATATGCTGTTCAACAACAGTAAAGACGCGTCCGCCCAGGCCGAACCGTAAACCGGCATCAAACTTACAGCGCCGTGCCGCGCTTGGGCATATAAAAGCGCTCCACAGGCGCTCTTTCCAGCTCCAACAAACGAACTTTCGTGGCTATGCCGCCCGCATAGCCGGTCAGGCTGCCGTCCGCGCCCACTACCCGGTGGCAGGGAATGATAATGCTGATGGGGTTTTTCCCCACTGCGCCGCCCACTGCCTGCGCATAGGCATGGGGTTTGCCTGGGTTGAGTTGTGCCGCGATTTGCCCATAAGTGGTTACCTGTCCGTAAGGAATCTCCAGTAATATTTTCCAGACCGCCCGGCGGAATGTGCTCCCGACTGGGGCCAGGGGCAAGACAATCTCCGGCTCTTTTCCACTGAAATAACACTCCAACCATTTCCTGGTTTGCGCAAACACCGGCAAATCCTGTTTTTGCGATTCATCCAATGTTGCCGCAAAATATTTCTGCCCTTCCAGCCACAGTCCGGTTAAATTGTCGCCGTCACTGGCCAGGGTCAATTGGCCTATTGGAGAATCCATGGTGCAGGTATAATTCATGACAACTCCTTGCCGGTCAGATGCTGCTTTCGGTACAACGCGGGCGGGATTCCGGCATGAGCCTGAAAAAGCCGATAAAAGGCCGAAAGGCTTTCAAACCCGGAAGCCAGTGCGACTTGCAGCACATCAGTGTTGGTTTGTTCCAGCAGTGTCCTGGCTGAATCCAGGCGGACCGCATTGAGATATTTTTTGAGAGTAATCCCGAACCGGCGCTTGAAAACTTCAGCCATGCGCTGCCGCGATATCCCCATGGCGCTCAGTTTCTGGTTCAGCAGCGTTTGTTCGGAAAAATGCGCATCAATAATTTTTTTCGTTTGCAGAGCCAATTCCATATCCGGTCGATATTCATGTAAATCCGGGCGACAGCGCTTGCAGGGACGATATCCCTGCGCCAGCGCTTGTGCGCGGTGAGCGAAAAAAACGACATTCTCCCGCAAAGGCGGTTTTGATTTACAGGAAGGACGGCAAAATATTTTTGTAGTCCGCACTGCGTAGAAAAAAATGCCGTCAAAGCATTGATCATTGGCGAGCACGGCTGCCCAGTAAATATTGCTGTTCATGGTGTTTATGCAGATTTTCCAGTTTTCCGGGCTGCCGGGTCGGCCAGAGATTCCACGGCCCCGGCGGCAATCGCCCAAAGATACAACGACGCCACCGAGCCATAGGGGCTGTAGCGGCGTCTGTATTTTTCAAACAGTTTACGATCTATTTTACGGTGGCGATGAAGCATCCGCAAGCCGCGGAGAATGGCCAGATCGCCGTAACTCATTATATCCGGTCGTTGCAGGCAAAATGTCAGCAGCATCTCTGCCGTCCACACTCCCACACCGTCCAGAGCGACCAGTTCGGCAATGACCGCGCCATCGTCCTTGGTTTTCAAGCTGTCCAGGTTGAGTTGGCCACTCTGGATTTTTTCGGCGATCTTTTTAATATACTCGGCCTTTTTAAAAGTTATGCCGAATTTTTGGATATCAGCCAGGTCAGTTGCGGCCAGTGCTTCCGCAGTTACGGTTCCGTATGCTTGCGTCATCCGTTGCCAGATGGTTTTTTGGGCGGCTGAGGAAATCTGCTGTCCGACAATTGAATTTACCAGGCTGGAAAAAAGATCGCTATCCACGCTCCGGTGGATATGACCGATTATCGCAATGGCCTCGGCCAAGCGTTGGTCTTTCTTTTTCAAATAAGAAATTTCTTTGTCGCCGTACTTAAAGTACATGTTCAGCTTCCTGCCTGGTTTTTGTCTACCAGTTTCGGAATCAATTTTCTTCCTATTTTTGAAAATTAAATTTTCAAGCGAAGAACAATATTGTCCAGCGAATTTAACCGAGCGGCAATGTTATTAATTGACAACCTATTAGGAAATATTATCATTTAAACAGCAGAAACTATATTGCCTTGTCAAAACATTAAGTTATGCCACTATCCCCCAAGGGTATTAGGGCCGATTCAGACAGCAAGGG
>CAZNBK010000188.1:3329-5488 GCA_964571105.1 uncultured Desulfovibrionaceae bacterium | reverse complement strand
GGTCTGCACCAGGATATCGCGGTTGGCGATGTGCCCGATCTCGTGGGCCAGCACCCCCTTAAGCTCATCGGGCGTGAGCAGGCGCAGCAGCCCCTTGGTCACGGCCACCACGCCGTGCTGCGGGTCGCGCCCGGTGGCAAAGGCATTGGGAGAATCTTGCGGAATCAGACAAATGCGCGGTTTGGGAACACCTGCGTTGGCGGCCAATTCCTCCACCATGCGGTGCAGGGCCGGGGCGTCAGCGGGGCTCAGTTCCCTGGCCCGGTAAGCGCCCAAAACAATCTTGTCGGAATACCAGTAAGAGCCCAAATTCATAACCAGGGCCAGGCCAAAGGCGATGATTATGCCCGCCCGGCCCCCCAGCGCGCCACCCATGAAGATAAGCAGCGCCGATAGCGCCGCCAGCAGCAGCAAAGTTTTTATTTGACTGGTCATTATTGCAACCCCTGTTCAAGCAAAATACCCTGCGGCAAAAATATGCAGAATATGCCGCAGCTCCATATTTTATAAGCATCCCCACGGGCATGGCAAGATTTTTCCCGCCCAGGCGCTTTCTTTGTGCGTATTACTTGACAGCGGGCGCGGGTACTGAAAATATCAGGCTATGTATGCAAAACTCCCCTGCCTGTTGTTGGGCGTCTTTCTCCTCTCCGGCCCGGCCTGGGCGCAAGATTTCAGCGCGCCGGTGTTCAAAATTGAGCCTCGGGAAACCCGCGCGCACAGCCAGGACCACTTTACCCAGGGGCTGTTCTTTCACCGCGGAACTTTGTACGAGAGCACCGGCCTGTACGGCAAATCACGTCTGCTGCGTTTTGAGCCTACAACCGAAAGCATTCAGGCTGAAACAGCTCTGCCGGAAGAATATTTCGGGGAAGGGGCGGTGGCCGTTAACGACCAGGTTTACTGGCTGACCTGGCGGGAGCATACCGCTTTTCGCCTGGATGCAGACAGCTTGCAGAAAACCGGTCACTTCACCTACGCCGGTGAGGGCTGGGGCCTTACTTTCGACGGGCAGAGCCTGCTCCGCTCCGACGGCAGCGCTCAATTGCATTTTCACGATCTGGAAGGCGCACAGCTTGATTCCCTGACCGTACGCGACGGAAACAGGCCGGTGCGCGGCCTCAATGAGCTGGAATATATTCCCGGCAACAAGATTGTTTTGGCCAATGTCTGGCCCACGGCGTACATTGCGGTTATCAACCTGCGCAACGGCGCGGTGCTGGCCTGGCTGGACGGCAGATCGCTCGTCCCCGACCGTTCGCAATACCCCGCAGCGGATGTCTTCAACGGAATCGCCCTGACGCCGGACGGAAAAAGCCTGTGGCTGACCGGCAAATGCTGGCCGCACCTGTATATAATTGACTGGCCGCCGCCGGACCTGGAATCTTTATTGCCATAACGTCCACAAATAAACGGAGGTTACGCCATGTCGCAAACCATAGTCATCACCGGAGCCACCGCAGGCTTCGGCAAAGCAACTGCCGAGGTTTTCCGGAAAAACGGCTGGAATATCGTCGCCATCGGTCGCCGCGCGGAAAGGCTGGCCGAGCTGAAACAGGAGCTGGGCGAAGGCATTCTGCCCATAGCTCTGGACGTGCGCGACCGGGATAAGGTGACCGAGGCATTGCGCAAGCTGCCCGCGCCCTTTGACCAGCCTGCTGCGCTGCTCAATAACGCGGGTCTGGCCTTGGGGATTAACCGCGCTCCGAACACCAGCCTTGATGACTGGGAAACCATGGTGGACACCAATATCAAGGGCATGCTCTATGTGACCCAGGCGCTGCTGCCCGGCATGGTGAAACGCAATTGCGGGCACATTGTCAATCTTGGCTCCATTGCAGGCACCTATCCCTATCCGGGCAGCAATGTATACGGGGCAACCAAGGCGTTTGTGCACCAGTTTTCCCTGAATTTGCGCGCCGACTTGCTGGGCACCGCCGTGCGGGTAACCAGCCTTGAACCGGGCATGGCCGTCAGCGAGTTTTCGCAGGTTCGCTTCAAGGGCGATACCGCCAAAGCCGATGCCGTGTATAAAGACACCAAGCCGTTACGCCCGGAAGACATTGCCGAGGCGGTGCGTTGGGTGGTCAGCCTGCCCGCGCATGTGAACATCAATTACCTGGAAATGATGACCATTAACCAGGCTTTTGACAACTTTG
>CAZNBK010000188.1:0-3319 GCA_964571105.1 uncultured Desulfovibrionaceae bacterium | reverse complement strand
GAGAGTTAGAGACAGAGTATCGGAGCTAGCCCTCTTGCTTGCGCCCAACGGCTTTGACGACCAGGATGCTGATTTCATACAGAACTATCAGCGGCCCGGCCATGAGCAGTTGTGAAACCACATCCGGCGGGGTGAGCAGGGCGCCGAGCACAAAAGCGCCGATCAGGGCATAACCGCGAAATTTCCTCAGCATGGACGCGGTAATCACCCCGAATCTGGCCAGGAAAAAAGCCAGCAGCGGCAATTCAAAGACCAGGCCGAAGGCGAACAGCAATTGAATGCAGAAGCCAAAGTATTCGGCCAGCCTGGGCATGGCTTGCACGCTTTCGGAATTGAAACTCATGAAAAATTTGAAGGCGGGCGGAAAAACCACAAAATAGCCGAATGACGCGCCGGCCACAAAAAACAAGCCGGTGAACAGGGCCAGGGGAATTATCAGGCGGCGTTCCTGCGGATAAAGACCGGGGGCCGCAAAGGCCCAAAACTGGTAAAAAACAAAGGGCGCGGCCAAAAAGAAACCGGCCACCAGGGCCACCTTCAACTCCACCAGAAAAGCCTCGGCCATGCCGGTGTACACAAATTTGCCGGATACGCCGGGCAACTCCCGCAAAACTTCCAGCAGCGGCGCTTCCAGGGCCTTTTGTATTTGTCCGGCAAAAAAATAACAGATAAAAAAACCCGCGAGAACCGCCAGCAAAGCGCGCAATATTCGGACGCGCAGCTCGCGCAAATGATCAAAAAGCGGCATCTGCCCCGGTCCCGGCGGGGGCAGCTCCGAAGGCCCGGAAACAGCCGCCTTGGCTTTGGCAGCTTGGGGCTGTGCAGCCTCTTGCTCCAGGGGGGCGCAACTATCTTCGCTCATGCCCGATCTCCGTCCCCGTCCTGAGGCTTGCCTCCGGGTATCTCCGGATCTGCGGCAGCAAGATGCTCAGCGGCCTGTTCCGGGAGTTCTTCCGGCACTTTTCCCGGCTGTTCCCCCGGATATTCCAAGCTTTCTTGCGGCCCGACCTGGGTTTGCTTTTCAGATTCCGGCTCTATTTCACTATGCAGGGTGCGCTGAAATTCAGCGGACATACGCCGCATCTGCCCCATAAACCGCCCCAGGGTTTTGGCCGCGCCGGGCAGCTTTTCCGGGCCGAGCACCAGAAGAGCCACAATGATGATAACTAAAAATTCGCCGGGACCGATACCAAACATAAAAACATCCTCTCACATCCAGCGCGTACCATAGCCCGGCTGCAAGCGAAGCGCAATAATGGCCTTGTGCGCGCAACCGGTCAGGAGACGAGATAACAAGGGCTGAATAAAATCTGTTTGTCAACGGAACCAAGGTAGTAGCCGAGCATGGCCAAGTGTTGCGCTTGCCCGGGCTTAAGCTCACGAAACACCTGATGCAAAAAGGGAATTTCGTGCTGTGCGGCATGCCCGTAAATACAGGTGAAAGCGGCGGGGCTGTCCTGCTCGGGCAAATTAAAGACTAAAAACGGATGATTGGTTTCCTGATTCAGGGCAAACAGCGCTTCGCCGCTGATTTGCACGGGCACACCGGCATAAGTCCGCTGCGCAGCAGCAGGATCTGCGCCGAGCTCCCGGCTGAATTCTGCCGCGGTGAAACTTTTGACCCGGCTGATAAACCTGCACAGAGAAGCCCGGTCGCTAAGCAAATCAGTTATTTCACCGCCCTGCTTGCGGGCCAGGCCCAACAGCCGGTCCACGCACAGCAGCGCCTGGGAAAAATTGTGTCGTTTTAGAAAAACCGAACAGCACATCTGGAGGTGATTGAGTTCGTCTGAGTAGGCGGCCAGCATGACCTGGGCATCGATAAGGGCCTCGAAATAGCGCTCCAGGGCCATGTATGCCAGATAACGGTACTTGTAGATGGTATGCCCGTAGTCATCGGCCAGGGGAGACGCGATTGCCGCGGTGCACATCTCCGCGAACGGCCCCGGCGCGATATCTTTGGCCAGGAAAGCGCGCGCGTTGGCTTCAAACACGCGCCAGTTAAACGCGCTGTCCGCCAGCACCGGCGCAATTCGCAAGCCGCCGACTGAAAAATCTGTGCCGGATTTCTTCATGCACACCCCGATCGTTATGCCCGAAAGAATGTTCTGAAATATAATTGTTTTAAAAATGACTGGCAAGCAGCAAGGAAAACAGCCGAACCCGGCTGATGCCTGTAGCCCGCCCGCCCCTGTTTTGCAGGACAGGGGCAATATAAAAGCATAGCATACCGAGCGCCGGGAGGCCATAACGAAAAAAGCGCCCGGCAGAAACCATGCCGGGCGCCGCTGAAATCTAAATGTTAATGTACAGAAGCCGGGAAGAATTATTTATTCCCATTCACGGGAACACCTATTCCCACTCAATGGTCGCCGGGGGCTTGGATGAAATGTCGTAAACCACCCGGTTGATGCCCTTTACTTCATTGATAATTCGGGTGGAAATGCGGGCCAGCAGGTCGTCGGGCAACCGCGACCAATCAGCGGTCATGGCGTCCACACTGTTGACCACGCGCAGGGCCACGGCGTTTTCATAGGTCCGGGCATCGCCCATAACCCCCACGGACTTCACCGGCAAAAGTACGGCCAGGGCCTGCCAAACTTTGCCATACCAGCCGCTCTCCTTGAGTTCTTCAATGAGAATATGGTCCGCCTGCTGCAATACCTTCACTCGTTCGGCAGTTATATCGCCCAAAATACGCACGCCCAGGCCGGGTCCGGGGAAAGGGTGCCGCCAGATCAAAGAATCCGGCAACCCCAGCTCATGGCCCACGGCCCGCACTTCGTCTTTGAACAGCTCGCGCAAGGGCTCTACCAGTTCCAGATGCATACGCTCGGGCAGGCCGCCCACATTGTGATGGCTTTTAATGACCGTGCCCTTGGCCGAGAAAGATTCGACCACGTCAGGATAAATGGTGCCCTGAGCCAGAAATTTAACATCCGTGATCGCCTTGGCTTCTTCTTCAAAAATCTCGATGAACAGCCGTCCGATGATCTTGCGTTTCTGCTCCGGGTCGTCCACGCCTTTTAATTCGGCGTAAAAACGCTCCGTGGCGTCCACCATCTTCAAATTCAGGCCGGGCATATATTTGGCCGCGCTATCCAGAACCGCCTGGGCTTCATTAAGGCGCAGCAAACCGTGGTCCACAAAAATACAATGCAACTGGTCGCCTATGGCGCGGTTAAGCAGCGCCGCCACCACCGTGGAGTCCACCCCGCCGGACATGGCCAGAACAACCTTGCGGTCGCCCACTTGAGCGCGGCAGGAGTTCACGGCTTCTTCCACAAAATCGGCCATGCTCCAGTCCGGCTCAATTTTA
>CAZNBK010000187.1:0-5498 GCA_964571105.1 uncultured Desulfovibrionaceae bacterium | reverse complement strand
GAAATACGCGACCCTGGCCAAGATCAAAAAATCCGTTTCCCCGCACACTTTCCGGCATTCCTTTGCCACGCATCTATTGGACGGCGGAGCGGATTTGCGCACCGTGCAACTGCTGCTCGGGCACAGCGATGTGGCGGCCACAGAAATATATACCCATGTGCAGGAAGGTCGGCTCAGGGCCATTCATCAACAATACCATCCGCGCTCGCAAACCATGCGCAAGCCATGACTTGACGGAACGCGCCGGACCTGAAAAAATACCCGCATCACGGCTATATGAGGAAGCATGTCTGAGCAAGAACTGATCACCGCCCCCACGATCATCACCGCCCACAATACCCCGGACTTTGACGCCATCGCGGCCATGGTCGCGGCCTCCAAGCTCTACCCGGACGCCGTTCTGGTTCTGCCCAGCGGCAATGACCGGGTCATGCGCGATTTTTTCATGCAGTCGGTCTCGCTGATTTTTGGTTTTCGCCAGGCCAGGGACGTTGATTTAAGCTCGGTGCAGACTCTGGTGCTGGTGGATACCCGCCAGAAATCCCGCATCAGCCATGTGGCCGCAGTTTTGGACAATCCGGGGCTGGTCATCCATATTTATGACCACCATCCGGACGGAAAAGAAGACCTGCACGGCGAAGTGGAGCAGATTGAAACCTGGGGCTCGGCCACCAGCGTGATCATCAGGGAAATTATGGCCCGCAAGCTGTCCCTGACCCGCGATGAAGCCACGGTTATGGGCCTGGGCATATACGAAGACACCGGCTCATTCCAATTTTCCTCGGCCACACCGCACGACTTCAGAGCCGCGGCCTTTCTGGCCGAGCAGCAGATGGACCTGAACACCATCAGGGATCTGTTGAAACCGGAGGTTACCGCCGATCAGGTCAACGCCCTGCACACCCTGCTCGACCGGGCCACCACCCATGAAATTCAGGGCATCCCCATTACCATGACCGAGCTTACAGCTGATGAATTCATCGGCGATTTGGCCATTGCCGTGCACAGAATGATGGAGATTACCCAGTCCAAAGTCATTTTTGCCGTGGCCGGCATGGCCGACCGTATCCAGGTTGTGGCCCGCAGCCAGTTGCCCGAGGTGGATGTCGGACGCATTTGTTCATCTCTCGGCGGGGGCGGGCACGCCGGGGCGGCTTCGGCCTCGGTGAAAAACTCCACTCTGGCCGAGGTTAAGGACAGCATCTTCGCCTTGCTCTATTCTTCCATCACCCCTGATTTCACCGTGGGGCATCTGATGTCTTTTCCGGTGCACAGCGTGGATACCAACCATACCGTGCGCCAGGCAGAAGACATTCTGCTCCGTTTCGGGCTAAAAATCATGCCGGTTATGGAGCCGGGCACCAGGCGCTGTGTGGGTCTTCTGGAGCACCAGCTGGCGGCCCGGGCCCTGGTGCACGGGCTGGGCGACCAGTCGGTGGCCGAATACATGCAACGCCAGGTTTCCACTGTGCCCATGGGCAGCACGCTCTATCCTGTCATTGAAATT
The DNA here is from genome assembly GCA_964571105.1 of uncultured Desulfovibrionaceae bacterium. GTDB lineage: Bacteria > Desulfobacterota > Desulfovibrionia > Desulfovibrionales > Desulfovibrionaceae > JAVBRZ01. The sequence goes on along the minus strand of CAZNBK010000187.1, from coordinate 3,991 downwards.
GTCCTGGGCGAACAGCAACGCCTGGTGCCGGTGGTGGACCGCAATGACGATGTGGTCGGCGTGATTTCCCGCACCGACCTGATTAACGTTCTCATTGAAGAACCGGCTCGTATTCCGGAAAGCCTGCTGCCCGACAGCAAACGCAAGCGCAACATTGCCGAGCTCATTGAATCCCGCCTGCCGGAAGATATGGTTGAGCTGCTGAAATTCACCGGCGCCCTGGGCGACAAACTGGGCGTGAGCGTGTACATGGTCGGCGGAATTGTTCGCGATATCCTTATGGAGCGCGAAAATTTCGACCTGGATATCGTGGTGGAAGGGGACGGCATCGAGTTTGCCAAGACCCTGAGCAAGGAGCTGGGCGGTCGCATGCGCGCCCATGATGCCTTTAAAACCGCCGTGGTGGTGGTAGACAAGGACGACAAGCACTACCACATCGATGTGGCCACGGCCCGGCTTGAGTATTACGACCATCCGGCGGCGCTGCCCACCGTGGAGTTGTCGTCCATTAAAATGGACCTGTACCGCCGCGACTTTACCATCAATGCCCTGGCCGTGCACCTCAATGCCGTAGAATTCGGCGAACTGGAAGACTTTTTCGGCGCGCAGCGCGACATGAAAGAGCAGACCATTCGGGTGCTGCATTCCTTAAGCTTTGTGGAAGACCCCACCCGCATTTTACGGGCCATTCGTTTTGAGCAGCGCTTTGGTTTCCATCTGACGCCGCAAACAGAACGCCTGATTAAAAACGCCTTGCAGCTGCATTTATTCGACAAGCTCTCGGGAAGCCGCATCATCCACGAGTTCAGGCTTATCTGCGACGAAACCTCCCCCCTGGCCTGCTTCCGCCGCCTGGAAGAGCTCGATGCCCTCAAGGCCGTCCACCCCATGCTCAAGCTGAGCCCGGACAAGGAAACTTTGCTGGCCGAAATGGAAAAAATGTGCGCCTGGTACGACCTGCTCTACCTGGAACCGGCGCCCCGGCACTGGTTGGCTTATCTGCTGTGTTTCTGCCATAGGGGCAAATACCCGGATGTTTCCGACTTGCTCGCCAATTTGGGCATGTCGGAAAAAGTGCGCCGCGAATTCATGGACATCCGGGAACGGGTGCGCACGGCCTTGAAAAACCTCAAAGCCCTGCAAAAGCAGGTTGAAGCCTCCGGGCTTAATCAAGTCAGCGCCTTATACCGCATCTTTTCGGCAATTTCCGTGGAAGGGCTGCTTTTCCTCATGTCCAAATACACCGATGAAGAGGCCCGCAAGCTTATTTCCCATTATCTGACCAAACTGCGCGATGTAAAAATAGATATCAACGGCAACGATCTCCAAGAGCTCGGCATCGAGCAGGGGCCGGTTTACAGCGAAATTCTCGAGCACGTGCTCATGGCCAAGCTGGACGGCCAGGTGGAAACCCGTGAAGAACAACTGGATATTGCGCGGCGATATTATTATCAGGACTACACTATATAAGTTTTATCTTCCCTATCTGCCGCCGGTGACTATTTTCTTTACACCGGGCCGCAGACAAGGCATGATAGGAAAATAGCACGATAAGCTATACAGGAGTTTGCCGTGGACGTGATGTGGGCGCCGTGGCGCATGGACTACATTTTGGGGCCCAAACCGGATGCCTGTGTTTTTTGCCTGCCCGAAAGCGAAGCTGAAGACGAGGAACGGCTGGTGATGCACCGCGGCAAGCACGCTTTTGTGGTCATGAACAAATTTCCTTATAATAACGGGCATCTGCTCGTGGCCCCATACCGGCATACCTGTGACTATCTTTCTTTAAGTCCGGAAGAATGCGGCGAATGCATGGCCCTGACCCAAGCCGCGGTCAAGGCCCTGGGCAGGTTCGCCTCGCCGGAAGGCTTCAACATGGGCATGAACATCGGTCGGGCTGCCGGAGCGGGCGTGGACACACACCTGCACTGGCATATTATCCCGCGCTGGTCAGGCGACGCCTCGTTTATTGCCGTTACCTCGGAAACCCGCGTAATACCGCAGCATTTGACTGAAACTTACAAAGCTCTTAAGCCTCTGTTTCAAGCAGCTTAAACCAGGACTTGAGCTATTAACCTCTGGAGGATCCACCATGCGTTTTATCAGGGTTTTCCTGGCAATCTTCATCTTCTTCCTGGCTGTAATTTTTGTGGTCCAGAACAGTGATTTTCTGGGGCAGACCGTCCAGCTGAGAATGGACCTTTTTGTGCTGCCGGTACAGAAAACCATTCCCCTGCCTTTCTATTTCATCGTCCTGGTGGCTTTTCTGCTGGGCGGCCTGCTGGCCATTGTTTTTCTGCTGCTCGACCGCATCCGCCTGGGCCTTGGCCTGGCCGGCGCCAAGCGCAAAATCAAGCACCTGGAACGTGAACTCAATAACCTGCGCACCCTGCCGCTGACCACCGCTTCGTCCAATGCCCTAAGCGACGAAAAAACCGAGTCCATGGCCCTGCCTCCATTTCCGGAAGACAGCGCTGCCTCGGGTGATGAACCGGGCCCCAAACCTGTAACTTCCATCTAACGGAGTCCGTCGTGAGTTTGTGGCGCAGCATCAGCAGTCTTTTCCAGAGCAGGCGGCAGAATTTTTTCCTGTTCTTGCGCGAAGGCGAGTCCATGACCGACCGGGATACTCTGGCGGCCATCAATTCGCTCAAGGAAGTGGTCAGAGCCAATCCGGATGCCATTGGCGCTTATCTGGCCCTGGGCAACTTGTACCGCGCCAGAGGCGATATTGAACGCGCCATCCAGATTCGCAACAGTATCGTGGTGCGCTCGGACCTCTCCGATGCGCTCAAAGCCCGCGCCTATTTTGAAATGGGCCTTGATTATAAACGCGGCGGCTTTATGGACCGCGCCCTGGCGGCATTCGAGCACGCCCGGCGCTGGGGCGGGCCTTCTGACGTTATCGGGCACGAAGTGGCCATGCTTTACGCCGATACCGGCAATTTTGAAGCCGCAGCAGAAGCCTACGCCAAGCTGGGGCATAAAACCGGCGAAGCCTATTACCTGGATAAACTGGGCGAAGAGTACCTGGACGTCAACGATCAAAACCATGCCCAGCGTTTGTTTAAAAAAGCCCTGCGCGCCAACCCGTCTTCCCCGGAGGCCTGGCTGGCCAGGCTTCGGCTGGCCGCCCAACAGGGCCGCTGGAAAGAGGTCGGCAAGCTTTATGTGCTGGCCTGTAATAAAATCACTCCCGAGCACCGCTTTTTGTTCATGGAAGGCTTGCTCAATTATCTGGATCGCTGTCTTGCGGCCATAGATAAAGAACAGCAGGCCGCGAGCATAGATTCCGAAGTGCAGATGCCCAATATTCTGGGCGCGCTGGCCGGCACCGACACAGCCCAGCCGGAAAACGATACCGCGCCTTCAGCAGATGAGCTCAAACGCAATTTGGCGCAAGCCTGGTGCGGCATTATCGTGGACCAACGCAAGCCGCCCACTGCGGACAATGACCTGTTTACCCATTACTATCAGGGGTTGTTCCTCATGCGTGCCGGGCGTTTGGAAGAAGCCGGGCTGGCCTTTGAAAAAGCGTTGATCGTGGACCCGGAATTTTGGGCGGCCCGCATGGAACGGGTGGCCATCACTGTACAGAATGAAAGTGTAACGCCCTATCTGAAAGAGCAGATCAGTTATTTTCTGTCCCAGGGCCGCCATAATAACCGTTTTATCTGTAAAGTGTGCGGTTTGCGGCAGAATACGCTTTTCTTTGCCTGCCCCAAGTGCCGGAGCTGGCATTCGGCCATTTTCCGCCGCAGTTTGAAAAATTAATGCGCATTGCCGGAAGGGAACCGCAAGGGGATAATCCGCTCGCGGCTCCCTTTCCCGGGTTATGTTAGAGCATTTTAACATTGAAATTATACATTAAGCCAAAATGCTCTGGCGAAGCGAAGCGCAGCAACGCCCGCGAGATTGTAGCCTCCAGCGGCGCGAAGTGAAACGAAGCTCGACCGTCAGGCGGGGTTTACTCCCTCGTTACGACAATCGC
>CAZNBK010000186.1:998-5514 GCA_964571105.1 uncultured Desulfovibrionaceae bacterium | reverse complement strand
TGCCCAAGCTCCAGAAGTACATAGTTGGTGATATCTACGGCTGCGGAATGGGCGCGCTGGTCCATGGCTTTCAGGCGATAACGCATCCAATCCGGGGCCGGACCGGGCACAATATCATCAATAATACGCCCGTAATACAGCGGGCAGGCCGCAGGGTCGTCAATTTCCACGGCCATGCGCTCCGGACCTGCTTCCGGGCTTTCGGTAAATTCAGCCGCAGGCAGTTGCAAGGGCAGGTTAAAAGCCAGGGCGGTTTCCCGGGCCAGGCCGAGAATGGACAGGCAGTCGCCCCGGTTGGGGGTAATGCCAAACTCCAGCACCTCCAGGTCCAGGGGCAGCACATCGATGAGCCGCGCGCCGGGCCGGGCGCTTTCCGGCAGCACCATAATGCCGCCATGGTCGTCGGACAGTTCCAGTTCCGCTTCGGAGCAGATCATGCCGTGCGACGGCTGACCGCGCAGTTTGGCTTTCTTGATGGTCAGGCCGCCCGGCAGGGTCACGCCCACCGGGGCCACGGCCACTTTCTGCCCGGCAGCCACGTTGGGCGCGCCGCAGACGATATCCAGGGCTTCCGGGCCGCCCACATCCACACGGCAGACCTTGAGCTTGTCCGCATCCGGGTGCTGCTCGCAGGAAAGCACATGGCCGACCACTACCCCGCCGATGCCGTCAAAAGGCCGGTCAATACCTTCCAGTTCCAGGCCCTGCATGGTCAGCCTATGGCCCAGTTCTTCCGCTCCGCCCTCGTAGGGCACAAATTCCCGTAACCAGTTGAGACTTAAACGCATGGTTCTGTCCGTTAGTTTATTGTGGGGCTTACTTACAAACCCCGGCAATTTATGCAGTTATGCAAACTGTCCCAGGAAGCGCACATCGTTTTCAAAGAACATGCGCAGGTCGGTTATTCCATATTTGAGCATGGCCATGCGCTCAATGCCCATGCCAAAGGCAAAACCGGTAACCTTGTCCGGGTCGTAGCCCACGGCTTCAAACACAGCCGGGTCAACCATGCCGCAGCCGAGAACTTCAAGCCAGCCCGTGCCCTTGCAAATACGGCAGGGGTCGGCGCCAAGCGAACCTGCGCCCCGGCACATCACGCAGGAAATGTCCACTTCTGCGCTGGGCTCGGTAAAGGGGAAAAAGCTCGGGCGCAGGCGCACGGTCATGTCCGTACCGAACAAACCCTGCACAAACGCGGTCAGCGTGCCGGTCAAATCCCCCATGCTTACCTTCTCGTCCACCAACAACCCTTCCACCTGGTGGAACATGGGGGTGTGGGTGATATCCGAGTCGCGCCGGTAAACCTTGCCCGGCGCGATAATGGCGATGGGCGGCTTGCGCTTTTTCATGGTTCGCACCTGCATGGGCGAAGTGTGCGTGCGCAGCACCACTTTTTCATTGATGAACAAGGTGTCCTGCATGTCGCGGGCCGGGTGGTCGGGGGGGATATTCAGGGCTTCAAAGTTGTAATAGTCGTGCTCCACCTCCGGGCCGACCACAATTTCGTAGCCCAGCTCGGCAAAGAGCACACAGATGTCATTCATCACCCGGGTAATGGGGTGAAGACTGCCCTGCCAGGGCTGCCGACCGGGCAAAGACGGGTCAAACCCGGCCAGCTCCGAGGCTTCGACCGCACTTTCCAGTTGGGCCTTGCGGGCCTCGAACAAGGCCGTCAAACTGTCTTTGACTTCGTTGGCTTTTTTCCCGAAGGCCGGGCGCTCGGACGCATCAAGCGAGGGCAGCCGGGACATAATGCCCGCAAGCTTGCCCTTGCGACCGAGAAAGACCACACGCAACTCTTCCAGATCCGATAATGAACAAGCCTGGGCCAGGCCTTTTTCAAGGTCCGGCGCCAGGCCCTCCAGCTCATGGAGCAGGTTCATGGGAACCTCACCAGGGGTTTAATTTAGTTTGGACTTGGCAATCTCAACGATCTTGGCGAAGTCTTCCTTCTGCCGCACGGCAAGATCGGCCAACACCCTGCGGTCCAGGGTAATTCCGGCCAGTTTCAGACCATTGATAAACCGGCTGTAAGACAACCCGTGCTGCCTGGCTCCGGCGTTGACGCGCTGGATCCACAGTTTGCGGAATTCACGCTTCCGGACCTTACGGTCGCGGTAGGCGTAACAACCGGCTCTTTCCACAGCCTCACGGGCAGTGCGGTATAACTTATGCCGACCGGCTCTAAAGCCTTTGGCAGCTTCCAGATATCGTTTATGGCGACGATGGGCCGCCATACCTCTCTTTACACGCATGGATCTTCCTCCATTTTAATTAACCCCACGAGGCGAGAGATTAAGGCCAGCGGGGCAGTTTCCCAACCCTATGCTTTAGGCATAAGGCAACAGACGCTTGACCGCCTTAAGATTGGCGGTATCAACTTCAGCGTCCTGACCAAGGCGCATTTTTCTTTTGGCATTCTTCTTGGTCAGAATATGCCGGAGATTCTGGCGCCGTCTCCTGAACTTGCCGCTGCCGGTGGTGGTGAACCGTTTGGCTGCGGACCGTTTGGTTTTGATCTTGGGCATGATAACTCCTTAATATAACACCCTTCCGGCCATCCGGACGGAAGGGGCATATTGCGTCAAAACAAAATATTAGGCAAGCACTTTGTGCTATTTTTTAGCTACAGGCGCCAGAAGCATTTGCAAGGTGCGGCCTTCGGGGCGCACTTCCTGGTCCACCCGGGCGATGTCCTTGGTGTCTTCAACCACCCGCTCGATAACCGCCAGACCTCTTTCTTTATGCACAATTTCGCGGCCCCGGAAAAAGATGGTCACCTTAACCCGGTCGCCCTCTTCCAGAAAACGCCGGATATGCTTGAGCTTGGTCACATAATCGTGCTCGTCGGTCTTGGGCCGGAACTTGATTTCCTTGATCTGGACCACGGTCTGCCGTTTTTTGGCTTCCTGCTTTTTCTTCTGCTGCTCGTACTTATATTTGCCGTAATCCATAATCCGGCAAACCGGCGGATCTGCTGTGGCCGCCACCTCCACCAGGTCAAAACCCTGGTCTCTGGCAATGCCGATGGCTTCCAATCGGGAGAGCACCCCCAGCTGTTCGCCGTCAGCCCCGATCACCCGCACCTCGCGGGAGCGGATCTGCTCGTTGCGGCGCACGGTATCCTGTGGTTCGTTACGCCGGGGTCGGCCCCCCTGATAACCGCCGCCCTGGTAGCCGCCTCCCTGCTCGGGCCTGGTCTGTTCCGGCCTGGGCGCAGGTTGCTGACTCTGCCCGGTGGGCGCAGGCGCCGCCGGGGTTGCGGTTACGGTCTCCACAGTCTTTTCATTCACAGTATCTGGCTGATTAGGAGAAAGAATAGTGCATTCCTCCAAGTTTAAACGGTTCCTGACATTCCGCCGTCACATGGGCGGCAAAGGCCTCAAGGCTCATGAAGCCTAAGTCGTCACCCTGGCGGGGCCGCACGCTTACGCCGCCCTCGGCCACTTCCTTATCGCCGATAACCAGCATATACGGAATCTTGGCCATCTGGGCTTCACGAATTTTATAACCCAGCTTCTCATTGCGCACATCCAGTTCACAGCGCACACCGGCTGCGAGCAGGGCTTCATTGACCTTGTGCGCGTACTCGCTCTGGGCTTCGGTCACGGTCACAATTTTGGCCTGCACCGGCGCAAGCCACAAGGGATACGCCCCGGCATAGTGCTCGGTGAGCACACCGATAAAGCGTTCCACAGAACCGAGCAGGGCGCGGTGAAGCATAACCGGGCGGTGACGCTCCCCATCCTGGCCGGTATATACCAGTTCAAAGCGTTCCGGCAAGGTAAAATCACACTGAATGGTCGAGCACTGCCACAGCCGGTCCAACGCGTCGCGCAACTGAATATCGATCTTAGGTCCGTAGAATGCGCCGTCGCCCTCATTGATTTTATAGGCAATGCCCATGGCGTTCAACGCGCCCATAAGCGATTTGGTGGCCAGGTCCCAGGCCTCATCCGTGCCGATGGACTTGCCCGGCCTGGTGGACACGGTCATCACATACTCAAAGCCGAATAAGTTCAAAATATCCTGGGCAAACTTGACCACTTTGATGACTTCTTCTTCCAGCTGATCGGGCCGACAGAGGATGTGGGCATCGTCCTGGGTAAACTGGCGTACGCGCAAAAGCCCGTGCAGCACGCCGCTTTTTTCGTGGCGGTGCACCATGCCCAGTTCGAAGTATTTGACGGGCAAGTCGCGGTAAGAGCGAATTTTGCTGCCGTAAATAAGCATATGCGAGAGGCAGTTCATGGGCTTAATTCCGTAAGCGGCCTCATCAATCTCCGTGAAGTACATGTTTTCGCGGTAGTTGTCATAGTGCCCGGAGCGCTCCCAGAGCTCGCGGCGCAAAAGCACCGGACCCTGCACCAGCTCATAGCCGCGCTTCAAATGTTCCTTGCGGATGAAGTCTTCCAAAATGGTGCGCAGCAGCATGCCCTTGGGATGCCAGAACACCATGCCCGGCGCCACGTCATCGTGGAAATCAAACAAATCCAGCTCGCGGCCAAGCTTGCGG
>CAZNBK010000186.1:0-988 GCA_964571105.1 uncultured Desulfovibrionaceae bacterium | reverse complement strand
CTTCTTCCAGGTGGTTGAGGTATTTATCCAGCGCTTTTTTATCGGCAAAAGCCGTGCCGTAAACGCGTGAAAGCATGCGGTTGTTTTCATCGCCGCGCCAGTAGGCCCCGGCCACGGACAGGAGCTTGAAGGCCCCGGCCTTGCCGGTATCCGGAATATGCGGACCCCGGCAGAGGTCCACAAAGCCGCCGCAGCGGTATATGCTCACGTGCTCGTCGGGAATCTCGCGGATGAGTTCCATTTTATAAACTTCACCCAGGCCGGAAAACAGCTCCAGGGCCTCTTCCTTGCGCATGACTTCACGGCTGAACGGCTCCGCCGCAGCGATGATCTTGGTCATTTCCGCTTCAATGGCCGGCAAGTCTTCCACGGAAAAAGTGCGCTCATAGTCAAAATCGTAGTAAAACCCGGCGTCAATGGCCGGGCCGATGGCCACTTTTACGCCGGGGAACAGCCGTTGCACGGCTGCGGCCATAATATGGGCCATGGAGTGGCGCATAATCTGTAGACCTTCCGGGCTGTCGGCATAGATGGGAGTGAGCTCGGCGCACCCCTCGGGAATAGTGGTAGTGAGATCCAGCATAGTCTCGCCGCAAGACACCGCGAGCACGCTTTTGAATCTCTTTCCACTCAAGGCCTCGCGCAGGGCATCCGCGCAAGACATCCCTTGGGACACTGCAATTTCTTTTTCTTCAATTAACATCCTAAACTCACTCCTGAGGGCGCGAAGGCCCTGTTGCAATGAAATAACAACGGGGAAGGCCAAGGCCCTCCCCGCTGTATCGAAAAATGGTAGGCACGAGCAGCTTTGAACTGCTGACCCCTTCCGTGTCAAGGAAGTGCTCTACCCCTGAGCTACGCGCCTAAGTTCTTTCGCGAGGCGAAGGTTGTAAGATAGTCCCAAAGCCTCCCGAGGTCAAGAGCGAATGTGTTTTTTTACAAGATTATTTATGCCTTTTCCGCTCATAAAACTGTTTTTGGCTCTTCA
>CAZNBK010000185.1:0-5552 GCA_964571105.1 uncultured Desulfovibrionaceae bacterium | reverse complement strand
ATCGGGGCCGGACCAAAAAGGTTTATATCCAGGCCGATGCGCCCTATCGGATGCAGGGCAGCGATTTTGACCGTTACCACATCCGCAATACCCGGGGCGAAATGGTGCCGTTTTCATCATTTATGAGCATGCACTCGGTACAGGGTTCGCCGCGCCTGGAGCGCTATGGCGGTTTGCCTGCTCTGGAATTCCTGGGTGAAGCCGCTTCCGGCTATAGTTCCGGCCAGGCCATGGCGGCCATGGAGGAAATGATCGATAAGTTGCCGCCCGGTTTCGGCTATTCCTGGACCGGTTTGTCTCTACAGGAAAAGATGTCCGGCGATCAGGCGCCTTTGCTGTACACGGTGTCGCTGATCGTGGTTTTCCTGTGCCTGGCTGCTTTGTATGAAAGCTGGACCATTCCGCTGTCCGTGCTGCTGGTGGTGCCGCTCGGGGTGGTCGGTGCGGTATTGGGCATGACTTTGCGGGGCATGAGTAACGACATCTACTTCCAGATCGGCTTGCTGACGGTTATCGGCCTGTCCGCCAAAAACTCGATTCTTATTGTCGAGTTTGCCCGTGATTTGTACGCCAAGGGCATGGATTTGTATGAGGCCACCGTGCATGCCGTGCGCATGCGCCTGCGCCCCATTATCATGACCTCGCTGTGCTTTATACTCGGTGTGGTGCCCCTGATGCTCAGCTCCGGAGCCGGGGCCGGGGGGCAGAACGCCCTGGGCACCACGGTTGTGTTCGGGGTGCTGGTAGCCACGGGCTTTGGCATTTATTACACCCCGCTGTTCTTTGTGGTGGTGACCCGTTTGTTCAGCCGCAAGCGGCAATCGCAGGAAGAGGGGGCAGAGCAGCCGACCGTTTGAAAACGCCCGGTCGGCAACTGTTCCGGCGGCATGAACTGAAGTGCGATGTTAGCCGGTGACAACGGTTTTGGCCGAGCCTGGGGCTACAGAATCTAACTTGCATAACCCAACCATGTGTTGGCCTCCCAACCGGAAAGGGGCTTTTTCCACAAGGAAAAAGCCCCTTCGCCTGTCTGGAGCGCGGTCATAAAAGACCTTGTCAGTTGGCGGTATTTTCGGATAATATTAAAAACTTATCCGGCATCATGCGCGGCGGGAGCGTTTTCACTTTGAAGCATATCTCGGTAAAATGTTCTGGCGGCGTAAAATGTCGCCCGCGACAAAGGCCTCGGCGGAGCTTGCTTTCGCCGGTAAAAGCCTTTGGCAAGCGCAAAATGCCATAGAGGTGGAAATGCAGCAACGGCAATATAAAATTTCAGGAATGCCCTTACGGCTTTTCAGTCTGGTTTTACTTCTGTTCATGCTGATGATGGCAACCGGGTGCCCCGGCAAAACAGATATAAAACCGGTGGGCAGGCCCGATGACGGCGGGCAAACCACGCAGCCGGTGACTCCGCCGGTGGTGGAAGAGCCCAAAGACCCCAGAACAGCCTTTGAAATGGGCGATTATGTAACTGCCGAACGTCTGGCCGCAGAGTGGACCTCGCGTCCCGACCTTGGCCGCGAAGACATGCTTCTGGCCTGGCAATACTACGCCCGTGCTGCGGTGAAAAACAAGCATGCCCACCTGGCGGCCACGGCTTTGGAAAAATGGCTGCAAATGGAACCGGCCCTGGAAACCACGCCCGAGTGGCAGGATACCTGGCTGGGCGCGTATGCCTTGTTCCCCAAATCGGAAGCGCGGCAGTATGCTTTGGATATCTTGCAGTCGCAACGGAATGTCCCCCTTAAAAACCGGGCGGCCATGGTGCTGGCTTTAAGCTATGAATCCACCGATGAACTGGGCCGTTTGCTGGTTTATGCGCAGCAGATGTATCAATTGCTCGATCAGGGCAATGCGGGACTGGCCGAGCGGGCCTGGGCCGCGCAATTGCGCGAAGTTTCCGCTGCCCAGCTCAAAGACTTGGATGATCAGGCCCAATTGTCGGGCAATACCGCTTATCCTTACATTCTCGTTCGTCTGGAAACTGCTTTCCGTATGCTTGAGAACCCCGCCACCGGCGCAGCCGGGCAGGATCTGCTCACTTTCCTTCAAGTACAGGCCATTCTGGCGGATCGCTCGTTGCTGAACCCGCCGCTGCCCGACGCCAAGCCCCAGGATACCGGCTTTACCGGCAGTCCTTTGACCATGCCGGTTGGCTCCGAGCAGCATGTGGCCTTGCTGTTGCCCATGGGCGGCGCATTTGCCCCCATTTCCGCCAAGATTTCCAATGGAGCAGATATTGCGCGGCAAGAGCTGTCCCGCACCGGTTATACCGTGCACCTGACCGTGATCAACACCGACGACCCCGGCTGGATGCAGCAACTGGCGGCCACGCCCAATCATGTGATTATCGGCGGCCCGCTGCAAAGTGCCGCGTTTACGCAGGCTAAGAGCGGCAATCTGCTGCCCGGTCGGGCCATGTTCACCTTCCTGCCCCAGCTTGACCCTGGCGATGAAGGGCGGACCGCCTGGCGTTTTTATACCAGCAGCACCGACCAGGTGAACGCCGTGCTGTTGTTCTGCCGCGACTCTCTGGGCATTGTCTCCGTAGCCAGCCTGTATCCCGATGACAATTACGGGCAGCGCATGAATGAAACTTTCCTGTCCGAAGCCGGAGCCATGGGCATGTCCGTGGTTAAAAACCAGGTTTACCCGACCGGCAACCAGAGCGCCTGGAACGACCTGAGCGCAGGTTTTTTGGGCGTGCGCAGGACCTCTCCGCCCATGAATCCGAATCCTGGCTACGAGGCGGTGTTCATGCCCGATTCCTGGGCCAACGCCAGCGCCATGGCCGCCTATCTGCACTATCATATGGAAGACCGCCAGGTGCTGATGGGCACGGCCATTTGGGAGCAGGGCCTCTCATCCGGGCGCAACGTGGATGCGCAGTATTTTAACCTGGGCGTTTTCCCCTCGGCCTGGAGCTACACGGTCGGCAACCCGGCTCAACAGGCTCTGTCGGCGGCTTTGGCCGGTCAGGCCAGCTTCTGGGAAGGCCTCGGTTATGACTTTGTGCGCTTCGCCTCCCGTTTGGGCACGCCCGATGACGGGCAGTGGACACCCGAGACGGTGAACAGCCGGGTGGCTACCGCTCAGAGCATGAACTGGAGCATGGCCCAGATGCAGTGGGATGCGTCCGGCTTGTGCCGCCAGCATCTTTTCTTGTACACGCCCACCCAAACGTCCTTTGCGCCGGTTGATCCTGCGCGCTTCCAGTCGTTACGGGAAAGCATTATCCAGCAACATACGGCCCGCATGCGCGGCAGCCGTTAAGGAAACAGGGAGCCTTAAATGAGCCTAGGCAAAGAAGAAGTACAGCGCGTGGCCAAACTGGCCCGTTTGCGCCCGGCGCAGGAAGACGTGGAGCGTCTGTCCGCCCAGTTCGGCGACATCCTGTCATATATGGAACGGCTCAACGCCATTGACACCTCCCAGGTGGAGCCCATGTATTCGCCTGTGGAGTATGCCGGACGTCTGCGCCCCGATGAAGCTTGCGCCACCTGCACCCGTGAGGAAGTGTTGCAGAATTCTCCGGAACCGGACGAACAGTTTTACGTTGTGCCCCGTGTGGTTTGAGCCAGTTAAAGGATTATCACTCATGTCTGCTTTGTATACTAAAACTCTTACGGAAATAAGCGGCCTTCTGGCTCGCAAGGAAGTGTCCTGTGCGGAAGTGACCGCAGCTTGTCTTGAGCGCATCCGGGAAACCGAACCCAGGCTCAACGCCTGCATCACCGTGTGCGACGAAGCCTTGGCCGAGGCCAAAACCCTGGACGCTGCCGGGTATAACCCGGATAAGCCGCTGTGGGGCGTGCCGATAACCGTTAAAGACAACATCACGGTCAAGGGCATGCGCACAACCTGCGCCTCGCGGATGCTGGAAAATTTTGTGCCCTTTTATGACGCCTGGGTAATTGAGCGTCTCAAGGAGGCCGGGGCCGTTATTGTTGCGAAAACCAACATGGACGAATTTGCCATGGGCTCGGGTACGGAAACCTCGTTTTTTGGCCCGTGCAGCAACCCCCACGCCCTGGACCGGGTGCCTGGCGGCTCTTCGGGCGGGGCGGCTTCAAGCGTTGCCGCAGGGCAGGCGTTCGGCGCTCTGGGGTCGGATACCGGCGGCTCCATCCGTCAGCCGGCCTCTTTTTGCGGCTGTGTGGGCATTAAACCCACCTATGGGCGGGTGTCGCGTTTCGGTGCGGTGGCTTTCGGGTCATCGCTGGATCAGATCGGCTGCTTGACCCGTAGCGTTGAAGATGCGGCCAGGATGTTGAAAGTAATTGCCGGATATGATGCTCGCGATGCGGTGTGCGCGGATATGGCCGTGCCCGATTATCCGGCCCTGTTGAACCGGGCGGATTTGAAGGGGTTGAAAATCGGCTTGCCCAAGGAATTTTGGCAGGAGGGGCTGTGCCCTGATACCCGGGAGCGCGGCGAGGCCGCCATTAAGGCCGCTCAAGGGCTGGGCGCGGAAATCGTGGACGTTTCGTTGCCGCACGCCGGATTGGGCGTGGCCGTGTTTTACATTGTGGCCACAGCCGAAGCTTCCACCAACCTGGGCCGCTTTGACGGGGTGCGCTACGGTTATCGGGCGCCCGATGTAAGCGAGCTTGTCGATCTGTACGAAGAAAGCCGTACGCAAGGGTTTGGCGAAGAAGTCAAACGCCGGATTATTCTGGGCACCTTCGTGCTTTCCTCGGGCTATTACGACGCTTATTACAAAAAAGCCGCGCAAATTCGGGCTTTGATCCGCAATGACTACCTAAAAGCCTTGCAACAGTGCGATTTTCTCTTGTCGCCCGTGTCTCCGGTTGTTCCTTGGCAGAAGGGGGCCATGGGCGATGATCCGTTGAAGAGTTATCTCATGGATGTACTTTCCGTGACCTTGAACCTGGCCGGTCTGCCGGGTCTGGCCATTCCGGCCGGGCTGGGCGCGCAGAGCAAATTGCCGGTGGGGATGCAGTTGGTCGGTCCGGCCTTTAGTGAGGAAAAAATTCTGCAGGCCGGGCATGTGCTCCATCAGGTCCTGGGTATTCCCGACATGCCGCTGCGTTAGCGCATTTTAACCTTGAAACTATACTCGAAGGCTTGAGCAGGCAAAGAGGGGGGCTGTGGCCCCCTCTGTTGTTTGATTTTTAGATACAACGCGTTTTGGCGAATGTGCTACTTCGGAATTAGAGCATTTTAACCTTGAAGTTATATCTTGAAAAAATGCTCAGGCGCCGCCAGGACGGCGGCAGCCGCGCGCGTTTAAGCAGCGCGTGCCTTTCGCAAAATCGCCTTGGATTTTGCGCATCTATAAGGGAAATGTCTTTTTGCCCTTTGGCTTTAAAGGCAGCGTTTGGCATTCAAGTTTTGCAACATTTCAAAGTTGAACTGCTCTAAGGTTGTTTAAATCCATATGTCTGTGAATAATTTCGATATAGCCGTGGCTGTCAGCGGCGGGCTGGACAGCCTCATGGCCCTGTGCCTGCTGCAAGATGCCGGGCATAGGCCTTTGGCCGTGCACGGTCGGTTTATACCCGGCAAGGAGGAGCGGCTCGACGGGTTGC
>CAZNBK010000184.1:0-5604 GCA_964571105.1 uncultured Desulfovibrionaceae bacterium | reverse complement strand
CCATAGCCGACCAGGGCTGTGGCGTTGCGCATGTCCGGAATTGCAAACGATTTGCCCATGGCGAGAACAACCAGGCCCATGAACAGCACACAGCCAAAGGTCATTACCGTTACACTGCCCAGGGGCGACATCCGCTGCGGCAATCGCTGCGATTGGCGCAGCACCAGCACATAACCGGCATACCAAAATGAAGCGATCAACCCCAGGACAAGCCCTTTCAAAGAAGTGCCGGAAAGCCCGTTGCCGTCAAGCCCCATTACAAAGGCAAGTCCGATAAGGGCCATGGGCAGGCCGAATACCAGGCCCGGCGAAATGCGTTCTTTGTAAAAAATCATCCCGGCCGGGGCCATAAAAAACACGTTAAAATTGCCCACAATGGTCGCCAGACCGGGGCCGATCAGATAAATGCAATAGTGCCAGAAAACCAAATCCAGGCTCAACAAAATGGCGGCTGAAATGAGAAGGATAAAGGCCAGCCGCGGCACCTGCAAAGACTCGCGCTTTATCAGGCAAACCGCGAGAAGCACCACGCCGCCGAAAAGCATGCGATAAAAGGAAGAGACTTCCGGATCAACCGTGCATAAACGCACGAAAACAGCTGAAAAACTTATAAACGCCGAGCCGAGAACGACCAGCAAAATGCCTGCCCAAGTCGAGCCGGGCGGAGAAAATTTGCCCAGGGCAGACGTTGCCGCCTCTCTTTTTACCTGATTCATATTACCTCAACCGGGCATGATCCGGTTAGAGCATTTTATCAATCGTATAATTTCAATGTTAAAATGCTCTATTCAAACAAATATCCGTATTTAACCGACAACCCATCGGTACGTTCCAAAATCCTGGCCACCACAACGGGGATATCTTCCCGAGTCAGCACCCCGGCTTCTTGGGCCAAAAAATGTTCCAGGGAATCAGGATTGCGCGAAAAAACCCAAACCAGCGAGTAGGCCGAGCCCACGCCCGGACGGGTCGGAAATTCAGGAACGGTTTGCAGGAGAATACGCAGCTTGGGTTCCCCGCTTTCCGTAAGCTTGAACAAAGACGCGGTGTTCAGGGCGTCTTTCAGGGCAAAAGCCAATTGCGCGCCGATGCTGTCTTCGCCGCCATGCACGAGGGATACCGCCACCTGGCGGTCGGGCAAGGCCGCCGGTTTATCCGGCAAACTGTCCGCAATTTGTTCAGCCAAAGTTCCCGTGCTGCAGAGCAAAACCAAACACAAACTGCCCAGCAAGGGATAAAAAATACGCTGCATACGGCCTCCTTTGAAAATATGAAAATTACAGAACTACGGCTTCAAACCAATACAGGTCTGCGCCGCTTTTCCATTCGCCGGGGCGCAGCCCGGCCTTGCGGCAGAGCTGATCCAAAAAAGTCAGCCTGTCCCAGCCCCACTCCACCGGCACCTGCGGCAAAAGCAACCCTTGCCGCCCGTTTTTAACAATTATCAGGCCGTGCCGACCGATTTCAACGGCTTCCGGGTCTTCGCACAAAGTAATGGGGCTGAGCACGGAAATCTCAATTTCCACCCCATTGAGCTCAGCCAGAGACAACGGCTGGAAGCGGTGATCTTCAAAGGCGGCGGCCTGAGCCATGCGCACAATGGTCATGAACAGCGGCCCCTGCCCGACAATATTGCCGATGCAGCCGCGCAGGCTGCCGTCGCTTTTCAGGGTGACAAAAGCCCCCAGCTCCGCGCGCAGAACCGAGTCTTCCGGCGGCCCGTCCACTTCACTTTCATCGGGCAGAGCCTTGTTTTTCAACCCCTGCAGAATGCTCCAGCGGGCCAAATCTTTCAGATAATCCGCCTGCTCCCGGCTTATGCTCAAATGAAACTGCTCGGACATGCCCGCCTCCCAGCTTGAAAGTGCAACAGGTTAAAAGCCCTCTTCCAGGAAGGGATAAACAAGAACACCGGATTCGGGAGCGGCCAGGGGAACTTTGCCCGGCGCCAGATGAACCACCCGCCCGGCAAGGTTGATCCTGCCGCTGGCCAGCCACTCAATGGCCTGAGGATAAATGCGGTGCTCCTGGGCATGAATGCGCGCCTGGAGCTGATCCGCAGTTTCGCCAGGAATGCAGGGCACCGCAGCCTGAATGATCACCGGGCCGCTGTCCATGATCTCTTCCACAAAATGTACGGTTACGCCCGAAATTTTCACCCCATAGCCCACGGCGTCGGCTGCACCGTGCACGCCGGGAAAACTCGGCAAAAGCGCCGGATGGATATTGATGACCTTGTTGTGGAAGCGCCGCAGAAAAGCACCGGAGAGCAGGCGCATATACCCGGCCAGGACAATGAGTTCTGCCCCGGATGCTTCAATGGCATCGCCAAGGGCAGTATCAAAAGCTTCCCGGTCAGCATAGTTCTGATGCGGCTCGGCCCAGGTCTTCAACCCGGCGGCTCTGGCCCGCTCAATACCTCTGGCGTCCGGTTTGTTGGAGGCAACCAGACAGATGCGGGCATTGAGCTGCCCGCCCATAATTTTGTCCTGTATGGCCTGGAAGTTGGAACCGAACCCGGATAATAATATGGCAATGTTCATCGTTCCTCCTGCCTGTTGTTATAGTAATCGCAGATAACGGACACCAGTCCGCTCAGGCTGTATGCTTCCGGCTCCAGATCACAGGAGAATCCGTATTGCTCTAGGGTTTCCCTGGTAATGGGGCCGATGCAGGCAAAGCGCAAAGCTTTGCCCCGCCCTTGCTTTTGGATATTTTGTAGCACAAGGGGCGGCACAGCCGCAAAAAAATTATGCACCGTCCCCGAAGAAGCAAAGGTTATCCAATCTATCTTGTCTTCCTGCAAAGCGAGCAATAGCTCGTCTTTTCCCCGCGCTTGCGGGCGCGCCTCATAAACCGGCAAAACTTTGACCTCGGCCCCGCCCTTCTCCAGGGTCTGCGGCAGCACATCTCTGGCCGCCACCGCACGGGGGATAAGTACTTTTTTACCGGACACGCCCAAAGCCAGCAAGCCTTCGGCCATGCTTTCGGCCACATAACGTTCCGGAACAAAATCCGGCCTGATACCGCGGGTTTGCAAGGCCTCTGCGGTTCCCGGCCCCATGGCCGCCACCCGGCAGGACGCAAACACGCGGGCATCCCTGCCCAGGGCCTGAATCTGCCGCCAGAAAAACTTCACCCCATTGGCGGAAGTAAAAACCACCCAAGCGTATTGCTTAAGGCGCTCAATCGCGCCCTGCACCAGGCTTTGCTCCGGCAGGGGCCGTATTTCTATGCAGGGGAATTCAATAACCGCTGCCCCCAAAGCTTCCAGCTGTGCCGAAAGCGCCCCGGCCTGCTCTCTGGATCTGGTGACCACAACGGTGCGTCCGAACAATGGCCGCTTTTCATACCAGTGCAGGCATTGCCGCAAATTGACCACTTCTCCGACAATAACCACTGCCGGAGCGGCGATAGCGGCCTTTGCCGCAGCTTGGGGCAGCTCGCTAAGCGTGGCGGTCACGGTCCGCTGCATTGCCAAAGTCCCCCGCTCCACCACCGCAGCCGGGCGCTCCGGCGGCATACCGGCTTCCAGAAGATTGCGGCAAATATCCGGCAGGGTATGCACCCCCATATAAAAAACCAAGGTTTGCGGCCCATGGGCCAGCGCCTGCCAGTTATGATCGGACGACTGTTTGCCGGGGGTTTCATGCCCGGTGATAAAGGCCACGGAAGAAGACAGGCCGCGGTGAGTAACGGGAATTCCGGCATAGGCCGCAGCAGCCGAGCCGGAGGTAACTCCCGGCACAATTTCAAAAGGAATACCGGCTTCGGCAAGGGCCTGGGCTTCTTCGCCGCCCCGGCCAAAAATAAACGGATCGCCGCCTTTCAGGCGGACCACGGTTTTCCCTGATTTGGCCAGGTTAATTAAAAGCTGGTTTATCTCTTTCTGCGGCAAGGTATGAGCGCCGCCTTGCTTGCCCACATAAATGAGCTCGGAGTTGCCCCTGGCCGCAGAGAGAAAGGCCGGGTTGGCGAGAAAGTCGTAGACCACGGCATCGGCCAAGCCCAAAAGTTCACGACCGCGCACGGTAATGAGTCCGGGGTCGCCCGGCCCAGCACCAACAAGATAGACAACGGCCTTGTTCATCCACTCTCCCAAATTATCGCGGCGCCGGGCTTTCCGGGTGTACACAGCAACATTCGCCGCCAATGGGGTCCGGCGTTGCTCCGGCGCGGAAGGTCCAGGAGGCGCGTGCATGCCGGGAGAGGCCAAAGAGGGCCGCGCCCTCTCTGACCGCCGGAGGCATAACCTCCTGAAACTATTCCGCCATGGCTTCTTTAAACCTGGCCTGCAAGGCGCTGAGCTTGTCCATGGCCAGCTTCAGCTCTTCCACCCTGGCCCGGTCGCGGGCCACCAATTCAGCCGGGGCTTTTTCCACATAGGACGGATTGCGCAGCTTGCCGGACATCATTTGATATTCCTTGTCCAGCTTGCCCAATTCCTTGTCCAGACGGGCCACTTCATCAGCCAGGTTTACGGCGCCGTGCAGGGGCACGATAACTTCATTGCCTGCCGCCACGCCGCTGGCCGAAGCCTTGGGCGCTTTGGCGTCCATATCAATGGCCAGGCTTTCCAAGCGGGCCAGGGTCTTGATAACTTCCTCATTGCCCTTGAGCAATGCAGCCTGCCCGGCATCCAGAGGCCGGACAATGACATTGAGGCGATGGGAGGGAGCGATATTCAGTTCCGCCCGGATGGTGCGCACCGTACTGATTACGGCCATAACCGCTTCCATTTGCGCGGCGGCATCGGCATCTTCCCAACCCGGACGGGCCTGCGGGTAAAGCTCGCGGGCGATGTCCGCGCCTGCGCAGCCGGGCAGGGCCGACCAGATTTCAGCGGTGACAAACGGCATGATCGGGTGCAGCAGCACCAGGGTTTCCTTGAGCACCATATTCAACACAAACTGAGCCACGGCCTGGCGCTCGCCACCGGCCTGCATGTCCGGCTTGACCAACTCCAGGTACCAGTCGCACAGCTCGTTCCAGACAAACTTGTACAGCCCTTGCGCCGCGTCGTTGAAGCGGAAAGCGGCCAACGAGGCGTCCACTTCGCGCTTGATCTCTCCCAGGCGGTAGATGATCCACTTGTGGTGCAAGCCGCTGATCTTGTCCAGGGGCACCTCCGGCACCGGGCCGTTTTCTGCCGGGGGCAGGTTCATAAGCGAAAAACGGGCCGCGTTCCAAAGCTTGTTCACAAAGTGGCGGTAGCCTTCAATGCGGTCTTCGGAAAGCTTGATATCTCTGCCCATGGCCGCCAGCGAGGTCAGGGTCAGGCGCAGCGAGTCCGTGCCGAATTTCTTGATCATGTCCATGGGGTCAACCACGTTGCCCAAAGACTTGGACATCTTGCGGCCTTCCTTATCGCGCACCAGGGCGTGAATGTAGACGTGGCGGAAGGGGATTTCGTCCATGCAATACTGGCCCATCATAATCATCCGGGCCACCCAGAAAAACAGGATGTCAAACCCGGTAACCAGCACCGAGGTGGGATAATAGGTGTCCAGCTCCTTGGTTTTGTCCGGCCAGCCCATGGTCGAAAACGGCCACAGGGCCGAGGAAAACCAGGTGTCCAGCACATCGGTGTCCTGGGCTAACTCG
>CAZNBK010000183.1:3364-5604 GCA_964571105.1 uncultured Desulfovibrionaceae bacterium | reverse complement strand
CTGCGTCCCTTAAGGTTTCCCCTTCCAAACAAAACCGACGTCCAAGCGCTGCCTTTAGAGCATTTTAACCTTTCAGTTATTTTTCAGGCTGTTCATAAACCGGGCAGGCGTCCTGCGCGCAAAGCCGAATGTCTTCCAAGACCGTGCCGGTCAGAGACGCGGCCACTTCTTCCTCTTCAAATACAATGGCGTCCACTCCTGCTTTGCGCAGCAGCTCTCCGTCGTTGAGAAAGCGGGTCCGCACCAAAATGCGTATGCCCGGGTTTTCATCGCGGGCGACCATGGCCGTGGCCGCAGTGTCTTCCAGCAGCGGCAGGGTGATGACCAGATAACGGGCTTTATCCAGCCCAGCCGCCTTCAGAATATCCAGCTTGGACGAATCTCCGAAAACAGCCCTTTGCCCGTTCTGATTCAGGGTGTTCACCGTGTCCACATTCATATCGATCACCGCGCAGGTAATATCCTTTTCCGCAAGTTCTTTAACCACGCTGCGCCCGGTGGGGCCATAGCCGACAATAATGGCTTCCGCATCGCGGGTCTGCGGCTCTGGGGCCGGCACCAACCGCTCCGCAACCACCTTGTGCGCCCGTTGGTTGGCCCGCAGGTTAAGCGCCTTCCACAGCACCGGGCGCTTTTCCAGCCAGGCCTCAAGGCGGGGCAGCGTCCGGAATAGCCCGGGGTTAATGGTAATGGAGATGATCGCGCAGACCACCAGCACATTATACACGTGCATGCCGATAATATTCAGGGCCACGGCCTGGGAGGCCAGGATAAAAGAAAATTCCCCCACCTGGGCCAGACTGATGCCCACCACCAGCCCGGTACGCGCTGAATATCCCAGCGCCGAGACCACGGCCATGGCCGTGAGCGGCTTGACCACCAGCACGATGAACAGAGCCGCGATAATCAGCAGGGGTTCGGAAATGATAAACGCCGGGTCCAGCAACATGCCCACAGACAGGAAAAAAAGCACGGCAAAGGCATCGCGGAAAGGCAGCAGGTCCGCGCCGGCCTGGTGGGAAACTTTGGTTTTGCCCACCACCATGCCGCCGAGAAAAGCGCCCAGGGCCACCGAGGCTTCAAAAAAGACCGCCGCGCCCACGGCTGTGGCAAAAGCAGCCACCAAAACAGTAAGAGTAAACAATTCCTGCGAGCGGGTGCGCAATACCTGATTCAGCACCCAGGGCACCACCCGTCCGCCGATAACCAACACAATCACCCAGAGCAGAGCCAGGCGCACCAAAGCCAGCCCAATGGCCTTGACCATGACCAGCCCCGGCGAGGCGTCCATTGCGGGCGGCGTGCCGCTGACGCCGAGGATAACCGCCAGGCTGGGCAGCAGCACCAGAATAAGCACAGTGATGATATCCTCCACCACCAGCCAGCCCACGGCCACATGCCCGTGCACCGTGTCCACCATGTGATTGTCCGTGAGTACGCGCAAGAGCACCACTGTGCTGGCCACGGCCAGGCCCATGCCCATGAGCAGGCCCTCGGCCACGGACAGGCCGCACCATTCGGCCACGCCGAACCCCGCCAACGTGGCAATGGTGCTCTGAGCCAGAGCGCCGGGCAAAGACACGCCCTTAACTGCCAGCAGGTCATCCATATTGAAATGCAGCCCCACCCCGAACATCAGCAGAATGACGCCGGCCTCGGCCAACTCCATGGCCAGGGTAGGGTCAGCCGCAAAACCGGGCGTGGCCGGACCCACCAGAAAACCGGCCACCAGATAGCCTACAATGGAAGACAACCCCAGCCGTTTGGCCACATAGCCGAGGAGCAGAGCCAGGGTAAAACCGACGGCCAATATTTCAAGCAATGGGTAATGGTGCATAAGCCTCCTTAGAGCAATTAGCGCCTGACAAAGGACCTTGGCAAGGACCTTGGCGGCGGAAGCAAGTTCCGCCTAAACCTTTGCCGCGGGCGGCATGGCGCATTGTTTCATGCCGCCGGAACATTTCGCCGCTAGATACAATTTAAAAAGTGAAATGCTCTGGTTGCGATATCGATTGCGCGTAAGTGCGAAACAAAAAATACCCTTTTGGATATAAAAATAAACTGCAACGTGTAACTTTTCAAGCCCAAACATTATTTTTGCGCATGGCACTTGTCTGGCCGGATCAAAATATTATCCCTTAAGCTATACCGGATTTGCTTGGATGTCGGAACCGGCTTGTGCTAAAGTGCTTGCAAGTTGTTTGGGCACGGATTAATTGCACTTATTGCTGTCCGACCGA
>CAZNBK010000183.1:0-3351 GCA_964571105.1 uncultured Desulfovibrionaceae bacterium | reverse complement strand
CGTTCCACTCACCACGCTTGTCTGTTCATGGTTTTCTTGTTGTACGGCCTGATCTGGGCCAACCCGGCGTCGGCCCAAGGCGCGGACCAAACGGGGCAGGATTCGTTTTCCGCCATTTGGACTTCACGAGCGGCGGATCTGGAGGCCCTGGTTACTGAATCCGAACAATTGCGGAAAAATGCCGAGAGCCTGGCTGCCCCGTTAACCGAAAGCGTGCGCGCATACCGCACCCAAGTTACCCGGCTTTCCAGTCTTTTTCAGGCCTCGCGCGGGCATCCCGCCGAACAGGTCACCCTGGTGCAGCAGATGCACGGGTTGCAGTATCGCTTGGAACGCGATACCCGGCCCCTCAAAGATATTCAGGCCACCATCAGCCTGCGCCTGGATGAGATTGAACGTCTCAAGGAAGACCTGGACAGTTTGTACAGTGATGCTGCGGATAAAACCGCCACCAGCGCGGACGAGCAATTTAAAAAATATAGCCAGACCCTGGACAACGCCAAGGCCAAGCTGACCGCAGCCACACGGCAGTTGAAACGGATTCTGTCCCCGGCGGATGAAACCCACGAGCGCATCGCCCAAATTCTCGACCGCGTGGAGGGCAGCCTCACCGGCGTCTGGGAACAATTCTACCTTACCCCTTCCAACACGAACCTGGATGCGCTGGCCTCTACCCCGGCTCTTCTGGCTGACTGGGCCTCCTCGCTGGGCGCCAGGATGCGCTTTGCTTACCCGCAGAGCGCGGATGAATGGCTCCACGCGGCCAAAAATTTTGTTGTTGCCGCGCTGTTTATGGCCGTGCTGGGATATCTGGCCTTGCGCCTGACCGCCCTTTTACCGCAACGCTGGCGACTGGCCCTGCGCGATGTGGTCCGGGGCGCCTGGGTTTGGACCGGCGCCGGCCTATCCTTTCTGGTCGCCTCGGCCAATAGTTACGGCGGCGTCTATTTCGCCTTTACCCTCATCGGCGCGTTGCTGCTGATCACCGGCGTCGCCTACCTGAGCTGGCGCTTGCGGGTGGCTGTGCTGCCCTCGTTAGGCAAATACAAGCCTGCGCCGCTGCACCGTTTGCTTATTCCGGCGGCCATCGGCGTAGTCATGCTGTATTCTGATTTGCCCTCCCGGATTTTGGGAATTGTCTGGGCCGTGGTGTTGGTGGTTTTTCTGGCGCTCATCCATGCTTCCAAGCGCAAACGGACGCCGGGGCAGCCGCTGCCTGCACTGGAACAATTCACCTTTGGCGGATCATTCTGGTTCGGCATTGCCTCGCTGCTGGTCTCTTTTGCCGGTTACGCCCGCCTGTCCATTCTCCTGTTTATGTTCCTGTTCGCGGTGGTCAACACTATCACCTTGAGCAACGCGCTGATCACCATGCTGGAAGTTGTTGCCAACCGGCTGTTTGACAAAGAGAAAAAACCCGTACGCAACGCCCTGGCCGATGCGGCGGTCATTCCTCTTGCCCTTGTTTTGGCCCTGCTTTGCGCCCTGCCCTGGCTCTGGGCCATGCCCGGCGCCAAATATCTTCTGGAATACGCCCTGTCCACCCAATATACCGTGGGCGAGGCCAATTTTGAATTCTCCCGCATTCTGTTTATTGTCTTGCTCTTTTTCCTGTTCCGCTCCTTTGTGAAACTGGGCAAAACCTATGTTACCTTCCTGCCCCAGCGTGTGCCGCAAATGGAAAAGGGGGTAATTCCGCCCCTGCGCACCGTTCTGGTTTACGCGTTGTGGACGCTCTTTGCCCTGATCGTACTCTCGCTGCTGGGTGTGGACTTTACCAGCCTGGCAGTGGTGGCCGGCGGCTTAAGCGTGGGCGTGGGCCTGGGCATGCAAAACTTTTTCAACAATCTGGTCAGCGGGCTAATGCTCATTTTCGGTCGAACCATACTGGTGGGCGACTATGTGGATGTGGGCGGCGTCTCGGGCACGGTGCGGGCCATCAATCTCCGCTCCACAGTGATAGAAACGCCGGAACGGGCCCTGGTTTATATCCCCAACTCCACCATCATGTCCGGACAATTCTCCAACTGGACCCGCAACAGCCGGGTGGTGCGCCGCTCGGTGCTCATCGGCGTGGGTTACGGTTCGGACACGGAGCAGGTCTCCGGGTTATTGCTGGAAGCGGCCAAAAAACAGCCGCATGTGCTCGGCAGCCCGCCGCCTGCGGTGTTCTTCAGCGACTTCGGCAATAACAGCCTCGACTTCACCATGAATGTGTTCATCGACGACCTGGACTACGCCGTCGGCACACTTTCCGATATTCGCAAAGAAATCGAGCGCCTGCTCACGGCCCATAATATTGACATTCCCTACCCGCAACTGACTCTGCATGTGCCCCAGGAAGGCGGCGCGGGCAGTGCCGCAGCGGGACGCACGGAACCTGCCCCGGCAAAACCAGAGGGGAACAGTTAGTTTTTTTGTCAATTAAACCCTCTCAAGCCCCAAGGCCCTGAATAGCGTGGGATTAATCGTAAAGCCTATGTGAGCTTATCGATAAGCCTGCGCAAACCAACCCGCGGCAAAGGTAAACTAAACTGTGACACATCCTGCGACTTGCCGGACTGCCGCAGTAAAATAGTCTTTGCCCCCATACCAGGAATCTTTCCTATTTGCTTTTCCTGCAAAAGGGTATAGGTATAAGTATATGGCTTTAATCGGGCCGCTTTATGGCAAAAAAGACATTGCCAACCGGCTGATTTATCCGACCGGCAGCAGGACCGGCAAGCAGTGTGCCCCTTTGACTTTTCGTTCCGCTTGCGCACAAATCAGACTTTTCCAAGTATCGGCTGCTCTGATTTGTCAGCCGGACAATAAGGAATACATATGAAGAACAAAGAATACCGCCCGTTTATTGATGAAGAGAAAATCTGGTCCACCCTGGAGCAGGAAAGCAAGCCCGATGTGGCGCGCATTGATGAAATTCTGGCCAAGGCCGCAGAAGGCAACGGCCTGGACATGGCCGAAACTGCGGCGCTGCTTGCACCCATGCCCGAGGACCGTTTGCAGGCCCTTTACGCCACTGCCCTGAAACTTAAAGAAGAAGTTTACGGCAAGCGCATGGTTTTGTTTGCGCCGTTATATATCTCCAACCTCTGCGGCAACTCCTGTAAATACTGCGCCTTCAGCGTGCTGAACAAAGACCTGGAGCGCCGCAGCCTGACCCCGGACGAAATCCGGGAAGAAGTGCGCATCATTGAACAAATGGGGCACAAGCGCATCCTGGCCGTATACGGTGAGCATCCAGCCTGGAATGCGCGGGCCATCGCCGACAGCATTGAAGTAATGTACAGTGTAAAAACACCGCCCAACGGCGAAATAAGGCGCATCAACGTTAACTGCGCCCCCCTGGAT
>CAZNBK010000182.1:0-5630 GCA_964571105.1 uncultured Desulfovibrionaceae bacterium | reverse complement strand
CCATAATAGGGCGTGTTGGCCATGCGCAGGATGGCCGCCGAGAGCACCGGATCCATGGCCAAAATACGGCTGATGTCCCGCACGTCGGATGTGGGATCAAGCAGGGCCTGTACCAGTTGGGCCACCACCGGGGAGAAAGACATCTCCACGCCGTGGTTTAACAGTTTTTGCACTCGTTTAGAGGCAGTGGGAGGGGTCATGTTGCAGCACATCTATCCTGCTTAGATGTTTGATAATGGTAATTAATTTATCGCGAAAGTCATTGTTTGGCAATCGCAACAGGTGGGCATGCGCGTTGTTCCAGCAGGAAGCCGCGGCCAGGCTGCTTAAAATGCCGGAATCCGGGCTGGCGACAGCCGCGCTCAGGCGGGCCAGGTCTTGCCGCTGCAATGAGCGGGCAGCGAATTTGTCCAGAAAAGCCCGGCGCTCGGCTTCCGGCAGGTTGTCCAGCCAGGCCAGCACCGGCGCGGTAAGTTTGCCGTCCAGCACATCGCGGCCTTGCGGTTTACCGGCTGTTGGCCTGGGTATGAAATCCAGGGCATCGTCTCTGAGCTGAAAGCCCAGCCCCAGGTTTTTGCCGAACCCGGCGGCCTCCTGCTGTATCTTTGGAGCTGCCCCGGCCAGGGCGGCTCCGCTCAATGCTGCGGCTTTAAACAAGGCCGCGGTTTTTCCTCCAATGATGCGCTCATATTCCGTGCTTCCGCAAGCGGGATTATAGAGCAGGCTCCATTCCAGGGCTTGCCCGGCAATGGTTTGCTCGACCGCCTTGCTGAAGATTTGGACCAGGTCGGGGCGCGCATAGGCTGCGGTAAGGCGGGAGGCCAGCGCGAACATAACATCCCCCGCCAGGACGGCCTGATGTGTGCCGAAGCGGCTGTGAACTGTCGGCTGACCGCGGCGGAGCGAAGCCTGGTCAAGAATATCGTCGTGAATAAGTGTGGCGCAGTGCAAAATTTCCAAGGCCGCGGCCAGGGGGTATATGGAATTGCCGGTCAGCCCGATGCAGCGGGCCACGGCAACGCAAAGCAGCGGACGCAGGCGTTTGCCGGGCCGGAGCGCGCTGTGTTCTGCCAGCGGGAGCAGGTGCTCCGGCAGGCTTTGCACAGCTTGAGCAATGGCGAAATCGATATCGGATAATTCATCCGCAAAAAGTTCAGCAATATTGTCCATTCCAGTCCAGTCAGGTTGGTTGTAGGCTTGGCGCAGTGTATGTTGCTTTGCGAAAATTCTCCAGAGCGTTTTAACCTTGAAATGATATATTGGTAAAATACTTTGCTGCAGCGAAGCGGCGCTCGCGCGCTTCTTGCCGGAATTATAAAAACGGCGGACGCAAGAGCGACCGCCGTTTAACGCGCCGGATATATCACCGTGGGGGTTCCGGCGCATCTCCCTCTCCCCACAGGTTGTTCAGCTTATCGGCTGCAACAAGCAAACCTTTATACTATATGCTATATTGGGTCAAGTTTATTTTGCCATTTCTCGACTATCGGGCTATTGAAAAAGCAGTACACCAACCCACGGGGGAGAAGCATGGATAGAATTACGGTTATGGGCGGCGGCAGTTGGGGCACGGCCCTGGCGCATTTTTTGGGCGAACAGGGCATGCGCGTGCGCTTGTGGGTGCGCGAGGCCGACATTGCCGAAGGCATCAGAAATATAGGTGAAAACCCGGTATATATGCCCGGCATCAAGCTGTCCGCCAATATTACGGCCAGCACGGATATTCCGGCCATGCTGGATGGCGCGGAGCGCATACTTATGGTTGCGCCCTGTCAGGTTTACCGGGCCTTGCTCCGCGACATGAAGCCGCACATCAAATCCGGTGCCGTGCTGATTTCGGCCTCCAAAGGGGTGGAGGTGGAAGGCCTGAAACGCATGGAAGAAGTGGTGGCCGAAGAGCTTGCCGGGTTGAATATTACTTACGCGGCCCTGTCCGGGCCGTCGTTTGCCAAAGAAGTCATTTCCGGCAAGCCCACGGCTGCGGTCATTGCCTGCCGGGATATGGTTTGGGCCGACCGGCTGCGGGATTTATTCTCGGGCCAGACTTTCCGTTTTTATTCTTCCACCGACGTTACCGGAGTGGAACTTGGCGGGGCGGTGAAAAACGTCATCGCCATCGCAGCCGGGCTGTCGGACGGTCTTGGTTTCGGGCTCAATGCCAAAGCCGCGCTGATAACCCGGGGGCTGGTGGAGATGACCCGGCTGGGAGTGGCCCTGGGCGCACAGCCGACCACATTTACCGGCCTGTCGGGCATGGGCGACCTGGTGCTGACCACCACGGGCGATCTCTCGCGCAACCGGCAGGTGGGTTTGCGCGCAGCCGAGCTTGGCGCAGAAGGCGCTCTGGCAGGCATGACCCAGGTGGCCGAGGGCGTGCGCACGGCGCAGGCTTTGCATTATTTAAGCGCCAACCTGGGCGTGGATATGCCCATCTGCGCTTCGGTTTATCGTATTTTTTATGAGCACAAACCGCCCCTGGAAGAAGTGGCCGGGCTGATGTCCCGGGCGCTTAAGGGAGAATGATTTCATTTCCGATTAAAAACACCCTGGTTTTTACCTGTGTAATCCGTGGGGATGTGTTCACCATTTTCGCAAGGAGTTATCAATGGAGAGACAGCGTGTACTTGGTTATATCTTGGTATTCACAGCTGCGACCTGCTGGGCGCTGACCGGCATCCTGGGCAAGATCGCCATCCGCAGCGCTTCCTTGTCCGGGTTGGAAGTGGCCTTCTGGCGCGCGGCTCTGGGCGGTGGTTTGTTTATCATCCATGCTTTCCTGACCAACCAATGGCGGGTAAGCGGGAAAACCGCTCTGACATTCGGTTTGTTCGGCATTCCCGGCATTGCCGGGGTGATGGCCTTCTTCCTCATTGGCGTGGAAGAAATCGGCGTGGCCATGGCCACCATGCTGCAATATACCTCCACGGCCTGGATTGCGGTCTGGGGTGTTGTCTTCTTTAAGGAAGAAGCCACGGCTTGGCGCATCGGCTCTGTGCTCATGGCCATTGCCGGGGGGGTGGTGCTCTGCCTGTCCGGCGGCGATGTGCTCCTGGGCCTGACCTGGGCCGGTGTGGGCGCTTCATTGTTGTCCGGTTTCTGCTATTCGCTCAACTCCGCATTCGGCAAAAAATTTCTGGCCAACCATACAGCCGTGACCATGTACATGTACGCCATGCCCGTGGGCGCGCTGGTTATGCTGCCGTTTATCACTTTTGGGGCCAAGGCCGGCGGGGACTGGCTCAATTTGATCCTGCTGGCCGTGGTTACCGTGTGGGGCGCATATTGGGCTTACATCGAAGGCGTGCGCCGTCTGGAAATCACCAAGGTCGGCGTTATTTGCACCATCGAGCCGGTGATCGCCGCCCTGCTGGCCTTTGCACTGTTTGACGAGCGCCTGGAATGGCTGGGCCTGGTCGGTTCCGGCATGATTGTTGCCGCAGTGCTCATAAGTTTGAAGAAGTAAAGCCATGGGTCTTAGCAGCGACCTGTTTAGCGGTCCACTGGGCTGGCAGGCCGTGCTTGGCGGGGTGTTGATCATTGCCGCCATTCTCATGACCCTTAAAAAATAAAATGTTCAACCGGCCTGTGTCCTCTAAAATTTGAGGGCACAGGCCGGTTGACGTATAGGTTCATTTTCAAGTTAAACGTGTCTTATGCGAAGATTCTTTATTTTAACCCCGAAGAAGCCGAAAGGATGCCGCCATGAAAACTCCCAAATTAATAATCCCGCTGCTGCTGGCCCTGTTGCTGTGCACGGCCTGCGCCGCTAAACGCGCCGACAGCTCTGCGCCCTTGCTCAGCCGCGTGGGCGGCGTGGTCTGGGCGTTCGATCTGGACGCCAGCGCCGAAGTGGATGACGATGCCCGCTCCCTGCTTGAGGAATTCGGCGATGAGGCGCGGCGTGGTTATGCGGACATGGGGATATTGATCAACACCGAAGAGCAGTGCGTTTATTATTTTGACCCGAGCGTTGATGTGGAAATGAAGGAATCCTACGATGTGCTCCGCAATGACCCGCAGCGGGCCGAAGTATACCTCGGCGGTGATATTGAGCCGACTGTGTTTACCCTGGAAGACGGCAAACTGCACATGTTCAGCGCGACCGGACCTTCTGTGGTGTTTTTCAGAAAATAAACCGGAAGCGGACCGGAATTGGTTTCAGCCGGGTGGAGTAAACGATTCTCACTTTATGGCTGCCGGGCAGGTTTTAAAACACCCCGTGAACCATGAGTATTTTCACCGCCAAACCGATAAGCACGCAGCCGCCCAGGCCCACGGCATAATGAGTGCCCTGCACAAAACGGCCCAGGCTGTGCCCTGCCAGCAGCCCGGCCAAGCTGACCGCAAAGGTGGTGCCGCCGATAATTAAGGCAGGCACCCACAGTGATACTTCGGCAAAGGCCATGCCCAGACCCACGGCCAGGGCGTCCAGGCTGGTGGCCAGGCCAAGACTCAGCAGCGTAAAGAACGGGCGTCCGGCAGTGGTCGGCAAACCGGCCTCAGCGGCGCAACTTCCGCTGTTTTTTTCGGTGCGGGCGGTGTACTGGCTCCAGGCCTCTTTGAGCATATGCCCCCCCACGCCCACAAGCAGGATAAAGGCAAACCAGTGATCAAAAGATTCGATAAGCGGCTGTACGGTTAGCCCCAAAGCCCAACCCAGCAGCGGCATAAGGCCCTGAAACAATCCGAATGTCAGGGGCGCTTGCACAGCCCTGCGCCAGTTAAGGTTTTTGGCCTGCAGGCCGAGACAAATGGAAATGGCGAAACAATCCATGGCCAAAGCCAGGCCGAGCAGAAAAGTGGAAGGCAGGGGCATGCTAGCCGTCCTCCTTGACGTTTGCAGGGAGCAATTGAATATCCCGCCCGGCCAGGGCCAGACTCTGTTGCCAGGTCATTGTGGACAGACGCCGCAAGACTGCTCCGGCCAGGAGGCCGGACTGCCTGACCCAGGAAAGGCGGCGGCAGCGCAATTTTTGTGTTTGCCGGATTTGCCTGATAATCTGCCAGGCCTGCGGCAGCAGCCGGAGCATCACCGCCAGGGCCAATCCGGCCTGACCGGCGCGTTGGCTTCCCAGCAGCGGGCGCAGCAGCCTGGCCAAAACCACGGCCAGAGCAAACGGCGTGAGCAGCAGGCTCAAATCAAGAGTAAGCGCGGCCAGGGCGGCCAGCCTGAGGCTTAAATCCCAAGCGTTGCCCAGGGCCTGCGCCGCATTAACCGGCGCAGCCCACCATTGCAGCAGAAATGTGGACAGACCCCAGAAGAGAATGAATAAACCATAAACTTTCAGCTTGCCGCGCTCGGTGGGTTTGCGCATGCCCAGAAACAGCCCGCCCGACATGGCCGCCAATAGAATAACCGCGGCAAAGCATAGCGGCAGCAGCCAGGTGCTTAAGGACAAGGCCATGAACAAGGCGACCACGGCCAGTGGCCGGGCGCGCAGCTGGCTGAGCACGGCGCTGGGCGGCTCGGCGGAGCTGTTTGGCGGGGTAGAGGAGGGCTTCCGGTGCGGAGGCCGGTTTTCTGCACATTTGCTCATAACGAAGGCGCATTAAGAGGGTTTTATTGTGGGTATTCCCATGACTCGTGAACAAAAAGCACAGACACGCCGCTGCTGGGGAATTCATGATAT
>CAZNBK010000181.1:0-5672 GCA_964571105.1 uncultured Desulfovibrionaceae bacterium | reverse complement strand
CGGCTGGCAGGAAGAACATGGCGTGGCCTGTGTGTGGTCGCATGCCCTGCGCGCGGATTATACTCCGGAAGATTTTGCGGTGTTTGAGCATTGGCTGAGCGCTTACGTAAAAAATTGGGCTTCCTGCGATACATTATGCAATCATACCATTGGAGATTTTCTGATAGCTTATCCGAAATTTATCGATAACCTGAAAGAATGGGCCGGCAGGGAACACCGCTGGTTAAAGCGCGCCGCAGCCGTGTCCTTAATTATCCCGGCCCGCAAAGGCATGTTTCTGGATGATATTTTCAGCATTGCCGACAAGCTGCTGGCTGACCAGGACGATATGGTGCAGAAAGGATATGGCTGGATGCTTAAAGCCGCTTCCGAGGCGCATCTGGAGCCGGTTTTTGAATATGTGCTGTCCAGGAGGGCGGTCATGCCGCGCACTGCCCTGCGCTATGCCATTGAAAAAATGCCCAAGGATTTGAAAACCCGGGCCATGGCCAAGGGCTAGCCCCCGGCCCGGATCGGGACAGGCCGCGTTACGGTCTGTCTAAAAGGGACGGTTATTTTTCGCTTCCGGGGTCAGGGTCAGGCACAAGGGCCAGGCGCATGGCCAGGCGCGGGTGGGTGAGCCAAGTGCGCTCCTCGCGCAGAATTTGGGCGATGACGGGGGGAAGTTCGGCTTCCGCGGCTTCCGCAAAGCCGAGCTTGCGGTAAAAAGGCTCGTTCCAGGGTATCGCCCGGAATGTGGTCAGGTATAGCCACTCATAGCCTTTGGCCGCAGCCTTCTCAGCCGCGCAGGTGATCATGCCCCGCCCCAAACCTTTGCGGCCATGCTCCGGCAGAACATCAATCTGGGCCAGAAGCGCGGTGTTTCCCAAAAAATGCAGCAGGGCAAATCCCACCACCTGGCCGCAGCCATCGAGGCTTACCCAGAGATTTTGCAGGGATTGGGCCGTGGCGAGCATTTCCCGGGGCACAGTGCAGGAATGAAATCGTGCGGGTAAAATTTCTTCGGGAAAAAGTGCAGCCGTGGCCTGTTCCAATGCCGACAGCCGGTCGATTTCGTCCGGTTCGGCCAGGCGGATGGAGTAGCCCGCCGGGCAGGTGGTTTTCAGCATTTTAATCGCTCACTTAAGTAAGTTAACTAGAAAATGCATATGCATGGGCAACATCCTGGTGGTTGCCGCCTGATCCGAAATGAAAACCTGTTTTATTCTTGTCCCAGATCCACACCCATTTCAAAAACCTGCTTGCAATGGGCGGGAAATTGTTCGTCGCGCACTTTGGCTTTGTGTTCCGGATTGAACATGGCGGCATCGTATTTGGAGTAATCGTCAAACTGATAGGTGTCGCCCGCCACATAATAATCGGAAGTGCCCTTCAAGGTTTGCAAAACCGAGCTGTTCATGCGGAAGACGTATTCGAACAGGCTTTCGGCGTGATTGGTCATGTTCATGGTGTAGATAAAGGCTGAAGAAACAGAGCCGGTAAAGTTTGAGTAAGAGGCGTCGCTGTAAGAGATGCTCGGAAACACCAGCCGTTCCATGAACGAACGCATGGCGCCGGTGACATCGCCCAAATAAATGGGCGAACCCAGGAACAGGGAGTTGCAGGTCAAGGCCTTTTCCAAAACAGGCGAGAGTTCATCTTGCACGGCGCAACGGCCCGTGGGTTTTGCTCCTTTGCGCTTGCAGGCAAAACAGGAAATGCAGCCGGAAAATTTGTAGTCGGCAAGATGGACAAGCTCGGTTTCGGCATTCACAGACTTGGCGCCGTCCAAGGCATGCTGGAGCAGGGTGGCGGTGTTGTATTTTTTACGCGGACTTCCGTTAACGGCCAGAACTTTCATGCAGAATCCTCCAGGGGGTCACTGAAAATCAATTTTGCAGCACTGTATACCAAAGCCTTGCAGAACAACAGAAAAAAGTGGCGCAAGTCTGCGGGGGCGCAAAGCTCTGGGCTAAAAACATACAGAAACGAGGCGTAATTGCGCCCGGATAAAAAAGGACTTGCCGCTGCGCGGCAAGTCCTTTTTGTGCCCGCACAAAGGCGGTTTTATTTGTCCGTTTCGGTTCCGGCCAGGTTCACGGGCTGAATAGGTTTATACTCGGCCACGGCCTTTTCAATGTCTGAAAAAACCAGGTCACTTAAGTGCGCATACTGATCCGGCAGCTGGGTTTTGAGCAGTGCTTTTACCGCCACGGGATCGTCGCCGGCCATATAGCTGTAATAAGACATGTAGATCGCCCTGGCCACCGGGTTGGGCACCGGCACATCGGCTTGCAGGCCGTCAGCCTCCGCAGCCAGCTGGCGGTATGCGCCGGGAAACTCGCCGCGTTTATCCAGACGCCAGTGGTCCCCATCAAAGACCACATAGCGGACCAGCTGAGGAGATTCGGCGCCGCTCAAGGAGATGCTCTCGCCGCTGTCCAGGCTCGCCGCATAGTACATGAACGAAGGATCGGTGAGCGGATAGCCCATAATGCTGCCGAGGTTTTTGGGTTCGGCGCCCATGCCGCCCTTGATGGGCTCAATATAAGCGGCCATGTCGGAATCCGGGCAGGAAGACAGAATATAGTATCCGAAGCAGCAGTTGGCCCCGCCGGTGAATATTTCCAGGCTCAGGGTTTCGCAATTTGTTAGGGGGTAATTGTCGATGCTCTCGTTTACATCCACGCTCCGATAAGTCTCGGCAGCCGTTACCGCAGGGTTGCCGTCATGCAGGATGCTCAGAGATTTGTAATCATCAAGCTCGGCGTCCACTCCGATTTCAATGTTGAAACGGTTAAACTTAATGTTTCCGCTGACCAGGCTGTGGTCGCCTGTGATGGGCCCGGCCTCGGCAATGGGTTCTTCGGACCCGGCCTCGAGAACTGGTTCTTCCGCCCCGGACTCGGAAACGGGTTCTTCCGCCAGGGGGGGCGGGGGCGGGGTTTCTTGCGCAGGGGCAGTGGCATTTACAGACTCAACAGCTTCGGGCGCTGCCGTTTCTTCGCCTTTGTCGCAGGCCGTAAGCGCCAGGGCCAGAATCAGCGCCGGGGTCAAAAACAGCGGTTTTTTCAACAGAAAATAAGACATGGACAGCCCTCCGTGCGCCGGGAAAAGCGCGAATTGGGGTTATTTCCAGTAGGAAAAGGAACGCAAAGCAACCATACAAGTATTTATAAGTGTGGGCAGGGCAAAGTCAACGCAACGGATGTAAGCATGCAAACGTTAGAGCCTTTTGCCTTAATGTATAATTTAAATATTAATATGTACCGGGTTAAGATGCGCCGGTCGGACAGCAATAATTGGCGCAAGCGCAAAATGTCTAGTGCTCGGCCGGCCCGGTCCCGTCAATTACGATGGTGTCCAGTTCGTCCGGGTTGCCGCGCGTAGCATTAACCGCAGCCGTAGGCTCTGTGGCGTTGGCAGACTGCGTGGCATTGCCCTGCCCGCTGCCCGGCATTTCGCCATCCAGGCTGAGCTCTTCTTCGAGCAGGTCTGCCAGCGGATAGTCGGACAAAGGTTTGCTGCCGTCCAGCCAGGCCAGACAACGCTCCACATGGGCGGTGAAGTCGGCCATGTTTTCCTTGCTTACCGGCTCGGAGCGCGGACTGGTGACCGTGGCCGGGTTGATATACTGGCCTTTGTGCTTGATGCGGAAGTCCAGATGCGGCCCGGTGGCGTAACCCGTACTGCCCACATAACCGATCACCTGTCCTTGCTGGACGCGGGTTCCTTTGGTGATGCCCTTGGCATATCCGGACAGATGCATGTAAATGCTTTCGTAATCATTGGGATGCTTGATAACGATATGCTTGCCCGCGCCCTTGCCCCAGCCCACAAAGGAGATGACTCCGCTGCCGATGGCCTTGACCGGGGTACCGGCGGGCGCTGCATAGTCAATGGCCGGGTGCGGGCGGACTTCCTTGAAGATGGGGTGCAGGCGTCTGAGATTGTAACCCGACGAGATGCGCGTAAACGACAGCGGCGCTTTGAGGAAAGCGCGTTTCATGCTGTCGCCGTTGCGGGTGAAGAAGCTCGCCCCGTCGGTTTCTTCATAATAGAACGCTTCAAACTCTTTGCCCTGGTTCACAAATTTGGCGGCCAGAACCGGGCCGTAACGCTTGAATTCACCCTCCTGGTAACGCTTTTCCACCAGCACCTGAAAAGAGTCGCCTTCGCGGATGCTGCGGATAAAGTCCACTTCCCAGCCGAACACATCGGCCAGGGCAATGGCCAGACTCGGCCCCTCGCCCACATCGGCCACGGCCTGGAACATATTGGAGTCAATGGTGAAGGCGACCAGCTCCAGGCGCACATCATAGGCAATGGCCTCAAGGCAGGCCTCATAGCTGTCGTGGGTGCGGCTGATTACCAGCTTTTGTTCCGAATCGATTTCATATTCAAAGCGGTGCAAACCTTCGGCATCGGTAATGATGACATACGGGTTGCCCGCCCTTATGCGCGACAATGAATAGATATCTTTGCAGGCTTCAACCATGGTCTGCACGTCGCTGTTGGGCAGCCAGTCGTACAGGATGGTGCTGGCCGTATCGCCCGGGTTGACTTCGCCTTTGAATACAACCGGTTCTTCGGCCTCAAAAGGGATCAGGTCTTCCGGGGAAAGCGGCGTTTCGGTTTCGGCGACGGCTTCGGTACCATTTACCGGCGCGGGCAGCGGCGGCAAATCCGGGCCCCGGGTGCTCAGCCAGATCAACGCGCTCAGCACGGCCACCAAAATTGTCGCGGCAATAATGGTACGCGGGCGTATGCCCTGGGAGCGCCCCAGATCAGGAGTATCTTGGGTGGTATGTGTGGAATTGTTTAGCATGGTTTATTAATAAAAAGCAGTCGCCTGGCAGTGGTTATACACAGGTCCGGACTCGATTGCCAGATGTAAAATGTAAAAAAATGAGGGCGGGCCAGCACAGTTTACGGTGCGGCTGCGGGGCCGGTGTCTGCTTCCGGCTCGAAGTGCTCCAGAATATAGGCAATATCCGGGGCGATGAACGAAATAATATCTGTGGGGGAAACAAAGGTCATGAGCAAAACCCGGCCTGGCGGGAAATAATAAATCCGGTTGATGATCAGCGCCTCGTCCGCGCTGCGGCAGCGGGCGGTCAGCATGATCAGCTCTTGCCCGTTCATGTTGTTGCGCATGGTTTTGCTTTGTTCGACCGTAAACGGAGTCAGGCGTTGCAGTTCAGCGGCGAAGAGCCTGTCCAGCCGGGCGCGGAGTTCGTCCTCCTCCGTCCGGTTTAGCCGCTGGAGGTCTTTGGCGCTGAAATCAACCGGCAGGTCCAGGTCCGCCGCAGACATCTCCGTCAGGCTGAACAAGGTAAAGGCCTGGTCGGCCTGAGCCATGGCCCCGCCCAGAAACAGGGCGTCATTTTCTTGCAACAGGTCCAGGCGTAGCGGACCATGCGGCAGTTTTTCCAGAGCCTGCCAGTTTTCCGGCAATTCAAGGCGCAGGCCGTTCAGCGCATGGATATTTTGCTCATTTTCCTGGGCCCAGGCCACGCCGGTCCAGGTCACACCAGTACAGGTCAGACCAATCCAGGGACAAACCCAGGCCAGACAAACCCAGGCCAGCAACAGGGCCGAAGCAAGCAGCCCCAGGCGGCTGCGCAGCCGCCTGGGGAGCGCTTGGGCATTGGCCGCAAATCGGGCCGGAGT
This sequence comes from uncultured Desulfovibrionaceae bacterium, assembly GCA_964571105.1. Classification (GTDB taxonomy): domain Bacteria; phylum Desulfobacterota; class Desulfovibrionia; order Desulfovibrionales; family Desulfovibrionaceae; genus JAVBRZ01. The sequence goes on along the minus strand of CAZNBK010000181.1, from coordinate 20 downwards.
TATTTGCTGAAGCAATGAGT
>CAZNBK010000180.1:5394-5697 GCA_964571105.1 uncultured Desulfovibrionaceae bacterium | reverse complement strand
GAAGCATGTCGCACCGGCGCTTATCATTAAAACGGCCGACGATACCTTTGTGGTCGAATCCACAGACGGCGGCAACATCATCGACAAGTCCGACTTCCACTCCATCCACGGCGGGGCCGGGCAAGACACCGTCCGCGTGGCCGGGGCCGGAAAAACCCTGGACCTCACCGGCATTGACTCCGGAACCATTGTCAGCGTGGAAACCATTGACCTGACCGGCAGCGGCGACAACACCCTGAAAATAGACGGCGCGGCCCTGCAGGCCATTCTGGATATGGCTCCGGCCTGGGGCGGCCTGCATTT
>CAZNBK010000180.1:0-5384 GCA_964571105.1 uncultured Desulfovibrionaceae bacterium | reverse complement strand
AGACAGCGTGCAACTGGCCGCCGACCTTACCTATGTGAGCACCATCGGCAATGTGCATGTCTTCAAAAACAGCAATAACAACCTTCTGCACATATCCGACACCCTGGCCGTAACCCAGGTGTCCTACTCGGCAGCCGCGCCGAACCAGAGCTTCTCCCTGATGGACTTCAACAACGACGGCAGTATCAGCGCCGTCGACTTTGCGGCCATTGCAGCCACAGGCTCCGGCAACAGTCTTATTCTAGGTTCAGAAGCCGCCAACAATATTGCCGTGGACCTGACCGGCCTCGCCGCCGGGCAAATCAGCAACGTAGAAACCATTGACCTTGGCGGCGCGGGCAATAACAACCTGGCCGTGGATGCCTCCACCTTCACCGGCATGGGCGTCAGCGAACTCACGGTCAAAGGCGATGCCGCAGACACGCTCGAACTCACCGGAAACTGGGCCTTTGACGGCACAGACGGCTTCAGTCTGAACGGCAATACCATCCATGTGCAAGACGGCCTGCAAGTGACCATCCATGCCGGGGCAGAAACCATCGCCCTCAACGGCGAATGGCAGTATGACAGCGTTAATGACGTCTATGCCATGGGCTCCGGCACTTTTACCTCCAAAGTGAGCGCCCTGGGCAATGGCGTTGACATCACCGCCCCAGACGGCGGGGCCCATATCTCCGCCGGAGCAGGCAATGATACCCTTACCGGCGGCACAGGCAGCGATATTCTCAGGGGCGGCCTGGGCAACGACATCCTCACCGGCGGCACGGGCAATGATCTGTTTGTCTGGCAGTCCGGCGATTATGATTCCGGCACCGATATCATCACCGACCTGACCGTGGATGAAGACCACCTGTTCCTGGACGGCCTGTTCACCGGACTTGGCAAAGAAGCCGATATCCGCGCAGCCCTGGGAGCCGAGCTGGATATCAGCGGCAGCGGCAGTCGGGTCATGCTCACTTACGACGAACAAAAAATCGATATCACCCTCAGCAACCACTCGGTTACCGATCTTTCCGATAGCGAAGAACAGGTCAGCCTGCTCATGAAAATCCTGTCGGAAACCGGCGTCTGATCATTGCTGAGGGAGGGAACCACAAGGGATTGAATCCCTTGTGGTTCCCTCCCCCAGAAGACCCCCACCCTCCTTAACCCCAATTGCGTGCCGGGTGCACAGGAAAGAGAGGGAAAGTAAACCTAAAGGGCCGCAGCCCTTGGGGTGCCCTTTTCTCAGTATATTTTCTCGGGCAGGTGATGGGGGCGCTCGGCAAAAATATTGGCCAGGATGGTGTTGGAAACCAACATGCCGGTGCGGGTGAGGCTCAGGTGATTATTGCGAATGCGGATCAGACCTTCTTTATACAGCGCGTCCATGAGCCGCTGGTGCCGAGCGATGAAACTTTCTTTGGTAAAAGCCTGGTAGGCCTTCAAGTTCAGCCCTTTAACCGTGCGCAGGCTGAGCATGACCATTTCCATGGCCTGGGTGGTCTCGTCCAGGTTTTCGATCTCTGTGCTCAAGCTGCCCTGGCGCACTGCCTGGCCGTATTCCTCCAGCCCTGACGGGTTGCTCCAGCGCCGGTTGCCGATGGTGGACACCGCCGCAGGCCCCAGGCCCAGGTAGTCGCGCCCCTCCCAATAGCCCAGGTTATGGCGGCACTGAAAGCCCATGCGGCTGAAATTGGAAATTTCGTAGTGCATAAAGCCCTGTTCTTCCAAAAAATCGGCCCCGTCCAAAAACATATGCGCCAACTGCTTGTCGCTGAGCATTTGCACCTTGCCCTGCTCATGCAAACTGTGCAGGGGCGTGCCCGGTTCCAGGGTCAGCCCGTAACAGGACAGATGTTCCGGCTTTAGGGCCATGCACACATATTTCAGCTCTTCCAGCCACTGCCGGGAACGCTGGCGGGGAATGCCCCACATGAGATCGATATTCAGATTGTTGAAACCGGCCTCGCGGGCGGCCTGCACGGCTTTGATGGCCTGGGTGGCCGAATGCGGACGTCCCAAGGTTGTGAGCAGATTGTCATCCAGGCTTTGAACGCCCAGGCTGAGGCGGTTAACCCCGGTCTTGGCCAGCTCGTGGAAATAAAACAATTCCAGGGCAGACTCCGGGTTGGCCTCCAGGGTGATTTCCGCATCTTTTTCCAGAGCGAACCTCTGCCCCAGGCTGTCCAGAATCAGCCCAATGGTGCGCGGCGGCAAGAGGCTGGGCGTGCCGCCACCGAAAAATACAGAGCTAACCGGCAGTTTGCCCAGACGGTCGCCCCAGAGGGTGATCTCCTCAAGCAGAAAATCCACATATTTGAGCGGCTCGTCCGGAGCCGGCTCCCAGGAGTGGAAGGCGCAGTAGGCGCATTTGCGGGCGCAAAAAGGCACATGAATATATATTTGCATCATTCTCTCGGTTAATTATTACCTGAAATGAAAATTACTAGAGCATTTTAACATTGAATTATACATTAAGCCAAAATGCTCTGGCGGTGCGAAGCGAAGCTAAGCAACGCCCGCGAGATTGGCTTAAGCGGGATTTACTCCCGCCGCGGCGACAATCTCAATGCGAAAATGCTCTATTCAAACCGGGCGCTGTCAAAAAAACATGACTCAGCCCGACCAGGCAGAATAATGCACAAATGATGCCGTGCAGCCGGTTTTGAAGAATGATTCCTGAAGTCTGCTCAGGAGAGGTCTTGCTTGATGTCGGCCACCTGACCGCCGGACAGGCGTTCTAAAATGGCCGGGGTCATGGGGAACATGGAATTGGGCGTGCCTGCGGCGGCCCAGACGGTCTGCTGGCGCATGAGCTCTTCATCGATAAAGACCAGCAGGGTTTGCGCGTGGCGAAACGGCGGCACGCCGCCGATGGCGTAGCCGGTAACCTCGCGCACAAAAGCGGCATTGGCCTTGGCCGGAGCTTCACCGGCCAGGGCAGCGACTTTGCTCTCGGAAACCCGATTTTTGCCGCTGGTGATCACCAGGATGCCGCGGTTGGATTGCGCGCCGCGAAAAATAATTGACTTGACGATCTGCTCCACCCGGCAGCCCATGACATCTGCCGCTTCCTGCGCGGTTTTCGTGGATTCCTTGAACTCCACCACCTGAATATCCAGGCCCTGGTCGATCAAATAATCCTGAAATTCCTGTGCTGTTGAGTTTAACGCCATAAAAGCACCCTCAACTAAAAAGGTTTGGGAAAGGAAGGGAGGGGGTTTGGGGGAGGGAAGGAAAACCTTTTCCTCAAAAAGGTTTTCCTTCCCTCCCCCAAAATTAATTACTAAGCGCTCTTGCCCAACCGCCGGGCGATTTCCTTGGCTGCGGCGCGTCCGGCGCCCATGGCCAGGATAACCGTGGCTGCGCCGGAAACAATATCGCCGCCGGCAAAGACATTGGGCAGGGAAGTTTCGCCGTTGTCGTCGGTTTTAATATAACCGCGCTGGGTAAGCTCCAGTCCCTTGGTGGCCTCCAGGAGGATGGGGTTGGCCTGGGTGCCCACGGCAATAACGGCCAGGTCGGTTTGCAAAACATAGGTGTCGCCGGGGATGGGCTCGGGGCGGCAACGGCCCGAGGCATCGGGTTCGCCCAACTTCATGCGTTGCAGTTCAACGGCTGTAAGCCTGCCGCTGTCATCGCCCATAAACCGCACCGGCGCGGCCAGCAGCTCAAGCTTGATGCCTTCTTCCTCGGCGTGCTCCAGCTCTTCCAGGCGGGCGGGCATTTCGTCGCGGGTGCGGCGGTAAACAATATGCACTTCTTCGGCACCCAGGCGGCGGGCAGTGCGGGCTGCGTCCATGGCCACGTTACCGGCTCCGAACACGGTCACTTTACTGCCGGGCATGACCGGGGTGTCGTGCGCCGGGAAATCATAGGCCCGGCCAAGGTTAACGCGGGTAAGATATTCGTTGGCCGAAAACACGCCTTTGAGGTTTTCGCCGGGCACATCCAAAAACCAGGGCAAGCCAGCGCCCACGCCGATAAACACCGCCTGATAACCCTGATCAAACAAGTCCTGAATCTGGAAGGTCTTGCCGCCCACCCAGTTGGTGACGAACTCGACGCCCAGCTGCTTGAGCACGGAAATTTCCGAACCCACCACTTCGCCTTTGGGCAGCCGGAATTCCGGAATGCCGTAAACCAGCACCCCGCCGACTTCATGCAGGGCTTCAAACACGGTCACGGAAATGCCGCGGGCGGCCAGATAACCGGCCACGGTCACCGAGGCCGGGCCGGAGCCGATGCAGGCCACTTTCAAATCCGGGTCCGGGAAAAAGCACTGGTCGCCGCCGAGCAGGGCCTGACAGGCGCTGGAGGCCAGATAAGTGTCGGCCACAAAACGCTCCAAGCGACCAATGGCAACGGGTTCGCCCTTAACGCCGAGCACGCATTTGCCCTCACATTGGTTTTCCTGAGGGCAAACCCGCCCGCAAACCGCAGGCAGGCTGTTGGTTTTCTTGATAATGGCATAAGCCTCATCCAGATTGCCTTCGGTAATGGCCTTAATAAACTGAGGAATTTCCACTTCCACCGGGCAACCGGCCACACACAAGGGTTTTTTGCACTGCAGGCAGCGCTTGGCCTCGGCCATGGCCTGACCGGGGGAATAGCCCAGGGCCACTTCCCGGAAATTGCGGATACGCTCTTCAGCGGGCTGGCAGGGCATGGGCACGCGGCCCGGGCTTTTGGGCTTGGGCTTTTTCTTGCCGGGGTCTTCCAGGCATTTGCAGTATTCATCCTTGGACACCTTTTCCTGATCTTTAAAGGTATCCAAACGCTGGCGCAATTCCGCAAAATCCACTTTCAGCCCGTCAAATTCCGGGCCATCCACGCAGGTAAATTTGGTTTGCCCGTCCACGGTCACGCGGCAAGCGCCGCACATGCCGATGCCGTCCACCATGATGGAGTTGAGGCTGACCGTGACCGGCACATTAAACGGTCGGGCAGTTTCCACAACGGCCTGCATCATGGGCACCGGGCCGACAGCCACAATTTCCTTGATGCTGGGGTCGCTTTCCAGGCGCTGCCGTAAAAGATCGGTGACAATGCCCTTGCAGCCGAAGCTGCCGTCATCGGTGGAGACCATTACTTCCGGGCAGAAGGCGGAGAGTTCGTCATAATAAAGCAGCAAATCCTTGCTGCGTGAACCGATGAGCGAAACCACATGGTTGCCCGCCTGCTGGTGCCCCTTGGCGATGTGGTGCATGGCCGCGATGCCGGTGCCGCCGCCGATGCACAGGATGGTGCCGTCGGTTTTTTTAATGCGGGTGGGCGTGCCCAGAGGGCCGCAAACGTCGGCCAGGGAATCGCCTTCCTTGAGATTTTCCAGCTCTGCCGTGGTCTTGCCCATGACCAGATAGACCAGGGCAATGCTTCCGGCTTCTTTATCCACATCGGCG
>CAZNBK010000179.1:0-5721 GCA_964571105.1 uncultured Desulfovibrionaceae bacterium | reverse complement strand
TTAACTCCATCCATAATTTTATAGAATTTACATACATGAACGCTCTTTCTTTTAATCTGACTTCAATACAAGTGGTGTTGCCGCCATAGTAAGATGTGTCTGCGGCAGGATCGGGAATGCTGCCGCGCACCCCCCTGAGTATGACTTCCACTATACTCTCCTCCTGAAACATTAAGGCCGACGCCTCTCGCCGACCTGGCCTTGCCCCTAAGCTTTATGGAGCTTATTTTAACCTTAGCTGTTATTGAAAAATAAATCTAGCAAATTGAACAATGAAAAACCACCTTGGTCGGGTTGCAATATTATCCGGCGGACACGCCGGTTCCCATAATCTGCCTTTTTATTGCAGAAAACAAAAAAAGAACGCCATGAAAAATACAGTCGACACTTCCCCTGTGACGGTTTTTGCCTTAATCTAAAAGTGAAACTGCTCTAGTTGGAGCATTTAGCATTTGTAAACCGGACAACCGCTAGACAAGGAGATTCAAAATGAAATATGGCGTGCGCAATGTTTTGTCGGCAACTGTTTCAAAGGTTAAAGAAGGCGATATCATGTCCCAGATCGAATGCCAGCTTGATGCGCGGGGTGCAATCAGTTCTGTGCTGAGCACAGACTCCCTGCGTGAACTGGCCCTGAGGCCGGGCGATGAAGTTTTGCTGCTTATCAAGGCCATTCACGTAATTCCGGCCAAAGAATAAGCCTGCTGTTGTCCGGCTGATTTATCCGGACAGCTAAAGAAATAAGCCACGGATTCAACCGTCCGGACGATCGCGCAGAAGCTCCTCCCGGACGGTTGAACCCGGCGGGCGCATGCCCTTTGCCGTGGCAGCGGCAAGCAAATGTGAACCGCCCGGCTCAAGTGCGGCTAAATTCCGGCTGCTCCAATCTCTCCGGCGGTGCTGGTCCTGACCGCATACCTCTCTGCTCGGCTGCCGCCTTCCTGGCGGCGTCGGAACATTTTTCCTCAATGTATAATTTCAATCTCGTTCATACCGCTTGACTCTATAGCAGGTATAGGGATTAGGGTGTAAGTAAGAACCCTATACCCTTGGCGTATGCCCAAGATAATTATTCCGGAGGAAATATGAACAATTCAAGCGTTACGGTTTGCAGCTGCTGCGGCGGCCACCACCCCGCAGGCGCGGTTTGCGGCCAATTCAACATGGAAACTGAACACGAAGACCCCGGCGAGGAAAGCGACAGTACCCCCGGTCCGGACCAGTGCCTGCCCCAATCAACCGGCAGTTGCTGCGGGTGTGCCCCCACGGCAGAAGCAGTTGCCGACCTCGCCGCGCTGGGCAAGCCAACCGCCACCCGGGCCATTTTCCGCATCGTGAACATGGACTGCCCCATGGAAGAAGCCCTGATCCGCAAAAAGCTGGGCAGCCTGCCGGGCATTACCGGACTGGAATTCAACCTCATGCAGCGCGTGCTCACAGTCAACCACGAACTGCCCTCCACCCGGCCCATTATTGCAGCTCTGAACTCCATCGACATGACCCCGGAAACCCTCGGCCAAAATGAGGGCGTCCTGGCGGTGTTTTCCATCGATGGCCTGGATTGCCCGCTGGAAGAAAACCTGATCAGATCCAAGCTTAACGGCTTGCCGGGCCTGCTCGGTCTTGAGTTTAACCTCATGCAGCGCACCCTTAAAATACGCCATGAGCCACAGGCCTTGCCCGCCATTTCCGAAGCCTTGCTCTCCTTGAATATGGGCGCCCGGCTCCTGGACCGGGAGGCCGGAACAGCCGACAGTATTCCCGCCCCGAAGATCCCCTGGCGTAATCTGATCGTGGCCGGTGTGTTTGCTGCATTTTCCGAAGCCTTTGAACTCATCGGCGAATGGAACGCCAGCCCCCTGGGCATCAATGTGCAGGCCTGGGAAATCAACGGGGTGCAAATCATCGAGTGGCTGCCCCTGTTTTTCGCAGTTCTGGCCATTGCCTTGAGCGGCTTGACCACCTATCGCAAGGGCTGGCTGGCGGTCAAAAACCTGAATTTAAACATCAACGCGCTCATGTCCGTGGCCGTTACCGGCGCGGTGCTGATCGGGCAATACCCCGAAGCCGCCATGGTCATGGTCCTGTTTAGCCGCGATTAAAAACCTGCTCTCCCTCGCGCCGCAAAAAGCCACTGTCTTGCGGACCGATACTAACGGAAACGACGCCTGGGTGGAGATGGATATCCGCCAGGTGACCGTGGGCAGCCGCGTGCGGGTCAGGCCCGGTGAAAAAGTGGCTCTGGACGGCGTTATCGTGCAGGGCCAATCAGCCGTTAACCAGGCCCCCATCACCGGCGAGAGTCTGCCTGTGGAAAAAACTGTGGGCGACACCGTGTATGCGGGCACAATCAATGAATCCGGCTCGTTTGAGTTTACAACCACTGCCGCGTCTACAGATTCTACCCTAGCCCGGATCATCCACGCCGTGGAAGAGGCCCAGGGCAGCCGCGCCCCCATGCAGCGCTTTGTCGACCAGTTTTCCAAATATTACACGCCTGCCGTGTTTCTGACGGCCATCCTGACAGCGCTTATTCCGCCGCTGTTCATGGGCGGACTCTGGGCCGAATCCGTTTATACCGGTCTGGTCATTCTGGTCATCGGCTGCCCCTGCGCGCTGGTCATCTCCACACCGGTCAGCATTGTCAGCGGCATGGCCGCAGCCACCAAACACGGCATCCTGATCAAGGGCGGCATGTTCCTGGAGCAGGGACGTTTGCTCAAGTGGATCGCCCTGGATAAAACCGGCACCATCACCCACGGCAAGCCGCGTCTGACCGACTTTGTCGAGCTGGGCAACAGCGGCGCGGCCACAATAATCGCGCTGGCTTCCAGCCTTGCGGCGCGCTCCGATCACCCGGTGTCCAAAGCCATTGCCGAGGCTGCCGCAGAAAAAAACATAACCCTGCTGGATGTGGATGATTTCACAGCCCTTCCCGGGCAGGGCGTGCAAGGCATCATCGGCGGACAAAAATGGCATCTCGGCAGCCACCGCCTGGTGGAGGAGTTGAACAAATGCTCGCCTGAACTGGAAAGCAAGATCTTTGCCCTGGAAAAGCAGGGCAAGACCGTGGTCGCCCTGGTCGGCGAGCGCGGCGTGCAGGGGCTGTTCGCCGTGGCCGACACCCTGAAGGATTCCAGCCTTGAAGCCATTGGGCAGTTAAAGAAACTCGGGATCAAGACCATGATGCTGACCGGCGATAACGAACATACCGCGCGAGTTATCGCCGCGCAGGTGGGTGTGGATGAATTCCGGGGCGAACTGCTGCCCGAAGACAAACTGGCCGCTGTGGCCGAACTTGCCAAGAGCGGCAAGGTGGGCATGGTCGGCGACGGCATCAACGACGCCCCGGCCCTGGCCAAGGCCGACATCGGGTTCGCCATGGCCGGCAACGGCACGGACACGGCCATTGAAACCGCCGATGTCGCCCTGATGGATGACGACTTAAGAAAAATCCCGCGCTTCATCAGCCTGTCCAAATCCACCTATGCCATTCTGGTGCAAAACATCAGCCTGGCTCTGAGCGTAAAGGCGCTCTTCCTCGCCCTGACTTTCATGGGTCAGGCCACCATGTGGATGGCCGTATTTGCCGATGTGGGCACCGCGATTATCGTGGTTGCCAACGGTCTGCGGGCCATACGCAAATAATTCAACACCAAACCGGCAGGGGCGCTCCAGCTCCTGCCGGTTTTCTTTTTCCCCGCCACAATAAAACAGGTATAGTCTTTTTTATTTTTTATGGTTATTAGGTATATTGAGTCTGGGAATATCCCCGGACATCCCGGCATTCTGCCCGCAGCAACACTTTCATGCAACCCGGAGGAATTATGAGTACGGCTGCCGTTATCCAGGAAAAGAAAAAACATCACCTGAACTTCCCTTCGGCCTTCACTATCCTGTTTTTCATCATGATTCTGGCCATCGTCGCCACTTGGGTGGTCCCGGCCGGGTCGTATTCCAAGCTGGTTTATGACTCGGAAAACCAGGTGCTCATGCTCACCGACCCGCACGGCGCGGTCAGCACCATGCCGGCCACGCAGGAATCACTGGATAAAATCAATGTGCATATCCAGATTGATCAGTTCACCGAGGGCAAAATCAACAAGGCCGTGGCCGTGCCCGGCACCTATGAACGCCTGCCCCAGGCCCCGAAAAGCCTGCTTGACCTTACGGTCAGCATGGTCAACGGCACCATTGAGGCCGTTGACGTTATGGTGTTCATCTTCGTGCTCGGCGGGCTAATCGGCATAGTCAACGCCACCGGGGCCTTTAACGCCGGGCTTTTAGCCCTGTCCAAACGCAGCAAGGGCCATGAATTTCTATTTGTCTTTCTGGTTTCCATTCTTATGGTCCTGGGCGGCACCACCTGCGGCATCGAAGAGGAGGCCGTGGCTTTCTACCCCATTCTGGTGCCCATCTTCCTGGCTCTGGGCTATGATTCAATTATCTGCGTGGGGGCCATTTTCCTGGCTTCCAGCATGGGCACCACCTTTTCCACCATCAACCCCTTTTCCGTGGTTATCGCTTCCAGCGCGGCGGGCATTCCCTTTACCGAAGGCATAGCTTACCGGGTGTTCGGCTGTATTGTGGGCGCGGCGGTGGTCATTGCCTATCTGTACTGGTACGGTCGCAAGGTCGAGGCCGACCCGACCTTTTCATATACTTATGACGACCATGAAAAATTTCAGGAACGCTTTCCGGTAAACCTGGATGAATCCGTTATCGGTCCGTTTAACTGGCGTAAAAAACTGGTCCTGCTGCTCTTTGCCGCCGGCTTCCCCATAATGATCTGGGGCGTGTCCGTGGGCGGCTGGTGGTTTCCGGAAATGGCCGCCTCTTTCCTGGCTTTTGCCATAGTCATCATCTTCATTTCCGGGCTGAACGAGCATAGCGCCACCGAGGCATTTACCCGCGGCGCTTCCGGTCTGGTAGGGGTTTCGCTGATCATCGGCCTGGCCCGAGGGGTCAACCTGATCATGGAGCAGGGCCTGATCTCGGACACCGTGCTTTATTACGCCTCCAACGCCGTGTCCGGCATGGAAGGCGGCCTGTTCGCCATCTCCATCATGCTGATTTTCTTCCTGCTCGGTTTTATCGTGCCCTCTTCCTCCGGGCTGGCCGTGCTGTCCATGCCCATTATGGCCCCCCTGGCCGATACCGTGGACATTCCGCGCTACATTGTGGTCTCTGCCTATAACTGGGGCCAGTACGCCATGCTCTACCTTGCGCCCACGGGCCTGGTGCTGGCCACGCTGCAAATGCTGGGCATGAAATATAACCACTGGCTGAAATTCGTCTGGCCAATGGTGGTCTTCCTCCTGGTTTTCGGCGGGATACTGCTGGTAATTCAGGTCATGCTGGCCTGATCATTAATGCTAGTGAGAGGGGAACCCCAAGGGTTTGAAACCCTTGATGTTCCCCTCTCAAACTCTCCCCTCCTGAACCCCGATTGAGCGTGTGCTCATCCGCAGAAAGGGTGAAATGGTCTATGCCCTATGCATTTAGCTCAGACATTTGCGTAAATCCTCAGCAGGCGTGGAAATGGGCGCAAGGCCAAAGTTTTCCACCAGCAAAGCCAGCACTGCCGGGGAAACAAAGGCGGGCAGGCTGGGGCCGAGCAGAATATTCTTAACGCCCAGGTACAGCAAGGTCAGCAAAATGCACACCGCTTTCTGCTCATACCACGCAACGTTGAAGGCAATGGGCAGTTTGTTAATATCA
>CAZNBK010000178.1:0-5758 GCA_964571105.1 uncultured Desulfovibrionaceae bacterium | reverse complement strand
TCGGGGTGGTGGGCGGCCAGGTACGCGCGCACGGAGCGTTCCGGGTGCTCCGCGAATTCTGCGGCGATTTGCTTGTTGCTCAGCAGCAGCGGGCGCGAGGGGCGGGCGGCTTTCATGCGCTGGGCCACCTTGTAAACCATGGAATTGCCCACAAATGACACCGGGGCTTTCCAAGCCGACGGGGCTTTGAAGCGCCCCTGCTGCATGAGCTTGCGGGCCTGATCGTAGCGCTCCGGGGTAGCCCCCAGGGGCAGATAAAAGACATGGCGGAAGCCTTCTGCCTTTAAAGAGGAGACATTGTCGGCATCCCAGGTGAAAATGGACAGCCACGGGCTTTGCAGCCCGGAATACTGGAAAAGGACCAAATGCGGGTTATCCACAAACCAGGATGCCAGCGGCAATTGCAGTTGCTCGAGCAGCTCCGTGAGCACGCCCTCCCGGTCAACCCCCAGATGATTTATGGTCAGTGCAAAATCCGGCTGAAACTCGAGCACGGCCTTGAGCAGGTTTTCCACAAATTCCGTTTGCCCCATTTCCGCATCCGGCATTTGCAGCAGATGAAACGGCAGCTCCAGGCGTTCGCAGGCTTCGATAATTTCGCCGATTAGAAAATATTGGCTGGTAATCAGCAAAAGACGCGGTTTATTGCTCCTGAACTTGGGATAGGCGGCTTTTTCCCAGAAATTGAAGCGTTCGCCCGCTTCCAGAGTGGTTTTCAGGCTTTGGTAATAATCGCGGTCCAGGCGCTGATAAAAGGGCAGCGCATAAACGCAGATATCCGGGTTGCCCAGGGATTGCTGCAGGGCGGTAACTTCTTGCACGGCAGCCTGGGGGTCGTCCCTGCAAATCCAGTGCAGACGGGGATTATCCGCAAACGCATCTTGTAGCTTGGTGATTTCAAGAATCGCCGCTTCTTTGTCAATGACCGCCACAGGGCCGGGGCAGGCTTCCAACAGCGCCCGCAGGCCGTGCCCCAGGCCGCTGCCCAAAAGAATATGCAGGCGGGTGCGGGTTGCCTCGCCGCTGCCCGGCCTGGCCTGGATGGCGTCTATTTCCCGTTGGGCGCCGCCCGGCCCGAGCATGGCCAGTTCTTTAGCATTGCGGGTGACGAGCACATCGCGCAATTCGCCATGCTCCATGACGGCGCGGGCCTGAATGGCGGAAAGTCTGGTGGAGGTGGGCATGGCGTGGGGCTACGGGTGGGCGGAAGCGGGTTTGTCGGGTGTGACCGCAGGGTGGCGGAAGGCCACGTGGTCGTCTTCCAGAAAAAAAGTCACATTTTCATAAACTCTGTCCACCCGCAATGAAGTTTCGCCAAAGTGAATGGTCACTCCCGGCATGACCTTGCCCGGCACAATCAAGCGGCAGCGCGTAAGGTCGGAGTGCAGCTCAAGCTCCTTGCGATAGTGGAGCAGCATCCGCTGCGCCAGGCGAAACTTGGTTTCAATGCGGTCGAGCAAAGGCTGGTACTTGAGGGCCAGGTTTTCACTTTTTTCGCATTTGGCCTGATATTCCGCCCGGATGGCGCTCAGGCGCAACGCTTCTGCTTCGGCTTTTTTCATATCCCGATACAGCTCCGGCTCCTGGCCCAGGAAAACATCTGTTGGCGTGGCGCCTTCATTGCCGAGGCGGCTGGTCACAAACAGCACATTTTTCACGTATGCGCTTCCGCCGTGCAGTCTGCCGCGCACCACGACATCATGACAGTAAAGGTTGCAGTGCAGGCATGATCCGTCCACAACCAGTTTGCCCCTGCTGCGCAGCTCGCCGTTTTCGGCAAAAGACAGCCGGATGTCCCGGCAGGAAATGATTTTGCCGATTTCGCTGCCCTTAAAGCCTTTGTCGCCGACTATCCCGCCCGAAGCGCGGATAAAGGCCCCTTCAATCAAGCCCTTAATGATGACGTTGCCGCCGGCGCGCAGCACAAAGCCGGAACTGACCACATCATGCACGGCCACATCGCCCAAAAAGACAATGTTGCCGGTATGAAAGTTGATGCCCTGGCGCATGTTCAAGATGCGCTTGGTATGTATCAGCCCGTCGTTATAGTACACGTATCCGTTGAGTTCTGAAATCAGACGCAGCGGATTGTCGGGCGCAATGCCCGTGTTGCTGCCCTGGGGCAGAACCGGCTCGGCCACGATCATGTCCGGATGGGCCGCAGCCTCCGGGGGAACGTTGTTTTCGGTAAATTCGACGAGTTCCGCCAGCACCTGCCCCTTGACCACATTGTGCACATAACCCAGGTTGAAATTGTCCGCATGACCATCGGAGTCCTGCTTGGGCTTGGCCTCCAGGTGGTTGTAGTAGGGGTCAAAATAATGCTTCAGAAAATATGGCATGGACAGTCCGGTGTTTATTAATCTGGCATTCTGAGCAGGAGATCTTCTTCGTGCATGAGGCAACGCAAAAAATCTTCCAGCCCCAGTTCGGCTATCAGGGTCATGATTGGCCTGGTCGGGCGGTATAAATACAGGCGTTTGTGCCGCTCCACCATGGAGGCGTGCAAGTCCACAAGCAGGCCTATCCCCGAGGCGTCGGCAGCGGTCACGTTGGTCAGATCGAGAAACAGACGGTTCAACTGGGGCGCATGGGTCACCGAATCCAGCTTGGCCGAGAGAATGTCAACATTGTCGAGGGTTAGCGGTCCGCTGAAGCCAAAAGTCAGGTTTTCGCCGTTCTCGACTATATTGAAGGTCAGGGGTGGTAAGCCTGTGCTCATGGTCCGCCTTGCCGGTTAATGAACTGTATCCGGTCCATTATTGCCCGGCTGTCAAAAGAGGTGCGTCATTTGCGTATATAAGGTTCAGTTCACAAACATGAAGAAAAGCCAAAGGCAACCTCCATATACGCAAAAACCGGGATGATTTTTGCAAAAGGCTCGCGCTGCTTGCCCGCGTCCGGGCCGGTTTTTTGAAGAAACCGGCCTCATTGCTGTGCAGTTGATTTATCCGGGCAGCAATGCATCTGTTTAGAATATAATTCATTAACAGCTGTCCCGCAAGCCCTGGCAGGGATGACCCGCAGGACCAAGGCAGGACTAAGGCAAGGGCTTGGCCCTGCACCCTCATTGGGGAGTGGTGCGGGGTGGTTTGGGAAACAGGGAGCCTCCAGCGGCGCGAAATGAAATGAAGCGCAGCCGTAAGGCTCACTTATGTTCGCCTAACGGCTGAGGTCCGCAGCGCGTCAGGGCTACGGAGTGTTCCCGGAATGCTGAACAACCCCTTCCTGTCATCCTGAACGCAGTGAAGGATCCATCTTGCGCTGTTTGCCGAATGCCAAAGGCAAAAAGCAGAAGAATAAAGAAGGCTATAAAAAAGGCCGCTTCAAGCGGCCTTTCAATTATATCCTTTATTTATTCAGTGGCAGCGGCGGGCGCGGCTTCGTGATTCAGCCCCACCTGCCAGTAAATAAGTCTCTGGCAATTGGGGCAGCTCAAAATCTGCTTACATTTCTGAAGTTCAATGTAAGTCTGGGGCGGAATGGCAATGTTGCAGCCCGAGCAAATGCGTTCTTCCACCGGCACAATGACCGGGTTTTCCAGGCGTTCGCGGATAAACTCATAGCGGCTCAGCACCGGGGTGGGGATGTCTTTCTTGGCGGCATCGCGGCGGGCCATCAGCCCGTCCAGTTCCTTGTTCAGCCCTGCCAGGCGCTTGTCCAGGGTGGAGCGCTTCTCGTCAAGGCTGGCCTTGGCTTCCGTATAAGCGGCGTCCAGCTCGTCGTAAATGGTATTTTGGCGTTGCAGCTCTTCCATAAGCACGGTTTTTTCTTCTTCGCGGTTACGGTTGGAGCGCTCCATGTTGTCCATTTCCCGAGACATGGCCTGATACTCGCGGCTGTTTTCCACCATGAGCATTTTGCTTTTGCTTTTTTTAATCCTGGCCACATCTTCATCTATTTCCAAGGCCAGACGCTTTTCCTGTTCCCTCAGATGGTCGAGCTTTTCCACCACCCGGCTGCGGCGCTCTTCAAGGCCGGTAAATTCTTTTTCCAGTTCTTCAATTTCCTGCGGCGCGCGGGTGAGATCTTTTTTGATGTTGAAAATTTCGTGATCGACCTGTTGCAAGGCCACCAATTGTTCGATTTGTCTGAGGTAAAGCTCCACTATTGCTCCCCTTTTTGAAATTTAATCAGCACACATATACCATGGAAAGTTAAATTGCAACCTGCCGAAACGGGTTGTCCGCAGCTAAAAACTTTATTTCCAGGTCAGGGCGCAATCGGCTTAAAGTGTAAGCCAGCTCATGCATCATGCGTTCTTCCAAACAAAAATGCCCCACATCTATCATGCACAAGGGCGCTTCCAGAGCCGCATGATATTTAATATCTCCGGTAATATAAAGGTCGGCCTGAAGCGAAAGGGCATTGCCCGCCAAGGATGCGCCGGAACCGGGGCAATAGGCTATTTTTTGCACGGTTTTCGGAGTTTGCCCGCAAATCCGCCAATCCTGGCGCGCGCTTTCCGGCAGCAAGGCTGTTTCAAGGCAGCTCAGAAAATCATTGATGGGCAGCGGGGCCGGCAGAGTTCCGGCCAGGCCGTATCCATACCCGGGCGGGGCTTGGAAGCTGCCGGAATCGGGCGCTTGGGCGGGGCTGTCCGCAGGCGCGTCCTGAACGGGTTCCAAAAACTCACAGCCCTTGAGGTTCAGTGCTTTTGCCAACCAGGACATCGTGGCGCGGGGGTTGACGTCCAGCGAGGTATGCGCCGAATACAGCCAGCAATCCGCGTGTATAAGTTTGCGGACCACATGAAAATACTGGTCCCGCGTATTGAGAAAGCGGGGCGCAAACAGTAGCGGATGATGGCAAAGCAGGAAGTCGGCTTTCAGTTCCAGCGCGGCGCTGACCGTGGCCGGAGTAGGGTCAAGGGCAAGGCAAATTTTCTTGATATCGTCCCTGGCTCCGGCAATCTGAATGCCCGAGTTATCCCAGGAAGCTGCGGCTCCAAGCGGTGCAAATGTTTCGATCAGGGAAATGAACTCGGTGCAGTTCATGGCGGCCTCACACAGCTGGCAGGACAGCCCGGAAAGGTAAAAAGTTATAAGCTTGGCCTAACGTTTGATACTAAACCGGGATGCACTGCTCCGTCAAGGCTGCCCCAAAGTGGTCCCGGCACACAAATCACCGCAATTGGGCACAACCAGGTCGGCTCCGGCGCTGCGCAACTGTTCGGCAGTGCAGTTCCCGCCGGACACGCCGCAGGTCATGGTTCCGGCCCGTTGCCCGGTAAGGATGTCCATGGGGTGGTCGCCGACCATGAGCGCTTCTTTTGGCCCGGCCTTGAGCAAATCCAGCATTTCCAGCAAATGCCCCGGATCGGGCTTGGGGCGGGCGGTGTCTTCCCTGGTCAGCAGCGGGCAGACCTCTTCCAGGTCGGGAAACACGGTCAGCACAGCCGGGCGGCAATTGCGGGTGATCACGCCGCACCGGATGCCCTGCCCAAGCAGGCCGCGCAGTAACGGGCGGGTTTGCGGGAAAAGCCCCCCTGCGGCTGCGGCTGCAACTTCAACCGCAATCATGGCTGCATTGGCTTTTTCGTGGATCTGCCCGGCCAGATCCGCTTGCTCGCCCGGCAGCGCAGCTGCGCAGGCCGCCACCCATTCCAGGGCGGGCGGGGTGAAAGTTGGCGCGGCGGGATAAATTGCGCGCACGGCCTTTTCCACAGCGGCGTTCATTTCGGCAAAGTTTAGAGTTAAGCGAGCCAGGGTGCCGTCAAAGTCGAAGACCACAGCCCTGATTTCAGAAAATGGAGGAA
>CAZNBK010000177.1:0-5766 GCA_964571105.1 uncultured Desulfovibrionaceae bacterium | reverse complement strand
CTTTTCCCGGATTTGTTCCGGAGTCAACTGCTGGACAATGCCTTCCAGCACCTGGATTTCCCTCGGGCTGAGCGCAAATGCTGCGGCAAAAGCGGCAAGCTTGTCTGTAGCGGTTTGTGCCAATGACTCCTCGGGCAAAGTCGGCAGCGGATAAACCAGGCGCAACAGCAAGGGGGAAGCCGCGCACAGTGCAGCCAGGCAGACTGTCGGCGCCGAAAACGGCACATCCAGGTCCGGTTGCAGTTGCCTGGCCAGGATATTCCCAACAACGGCTCCCACAACCACAATCCAGGGCAAGCACAGCACCAGGGACGGCCAGCGGGTTCTAAACGCAAACAGGGACATGGCCAGCACGCCGACGAAATACAAAATCTGAACGCCGACAATACAGGTCAAATACAACAACCGCACCGCCTTTGGCTGATCCGTCCAGAAAAAAACCATCACTACGCCCGCAAGGCAAAGTAGCGCAGCGGCCAGCAAGTGCAGGAGCAGATCCGGGCCTTTTCGTTGCAACAGCAGACCAGCTACCGGAAAAAACAAAACCAACCCCAGGTGCATGTATTCCATATATTCGCCGCGCGCCTGCAAGCGAGCAAAGAAAAGATATCCCAACCAGCCGTTGAGCACGAAGAACATACCCATGGGCAACAGCAGACAAAGCAACTGGCGGTAAGGGGACTTTTCGGGCAGGCCGCTGCCTGTGCACAGGGCGGCACGATAGCCGCACCCCTGCGCCTCCAGCCCGGACAGCTTCCAGACCAGCACGGCAAAAGCCGTATTGGTCAGGGCGCGGGCTATATTCAAAAACGGCAAAAAGCGGTTCTCCAGACTGTCTGTCAGTGTCGGCGCGGCTGCTTCGCCCCCGCCAACCAGCGGCATAAGCAGAGCCCAGCACAAATGCCCGGCCCCCATGGCCAGCCCCACAAACAGCGGCTGCCGCCCCGGCGGCACATGCGGGAAAAAAAATCGCAAAGCCGGCGGCAAACTAAAGCCCCAGATGAACAGCTGAAAAATATTGACCCGCAACAGCCCGGAGTAGGGCATATACTGAAAAGACAACAGGCAGAACAGACCGGGCAGCAAGACCATTAACAGCACACCCAGACGCCGCGCAACGCTGTGCTTGCCTAGTCTCCCGACCGGCAGCAGCAAATCCGTAACCAGAGCAGACAGCGCTATCCCCGCCGTGTACCCGAGTATAACCGCGCCCATATTCCCGACACTGGCCTGGCGTAATTGAAAAAAAACCACCCCAATGTTCTGGGTCACGAAAAAGAGCACCAGCGTGCAAACTGCAAGCACTTGCCCATAGTTGGAAGCCGCTATTTCCGACGCGCGAATGTTTTCTCTATATTCCATCAAAATAACCTGCCAGCCCGGGTTCGTCTGTTTTTATGGCGAACTATACCTTATCCGCAGCCTTACCGGCAAGTCTGTTTTACCAAGGAGGTTCGGACCGGCTGCTTCTACCTCTTGACATATTTCAAATAATGTTGAACTATTGTTTTATTGTTGCCCGCCCAAATCAGCCAAAGAGCAATGCGGGACTTTTGCGCAGCCGCCAAGACTTTGCCGCGTATGTAGATTGCCTGTGTTTTTTTCCGTTTATCCGCAAAACGATTGGCGCACTTTATTAGCCGAACACTACTGAGAACCGCGTATGAATTCAAAACAAGCAAGCCGCATATTTGAAGCCCTGTCTTCCGAAATCAGACTGGAACTGTTCCGGCTGCTGGTCAAATTTGCGCCGGACGGCCTGGTGGCCGGGGAAATCGCCAAACAACTGAACATGCCCGCCACCAACTTGTCCTTCCATTTGCGGGCCATTGTCCACTCCGGTCTGGCCGAGGTCGAGCGCGAAGGCCGCTTCATGCGCTATAAAGCCAATATTCCGCTAATGCTTAAGACCATCGCCTACCTCACCGCTGAGTGCTGCGCGGAAAACCCCGAACAGTGCCGCAAATTCAGAGCTGACAGCGGCATTTCCGCTGAATTGCTGCCCCGGCGCTGAGCAGGGCTTATTTTTTATTACGCTTAATTCCACATACAAGAGAATGACGGAGCACATGAGCAAGACTACTTTAAACAAAACCGAGGGCTGCTGCGCTGCACAGCGGACTTTTCCCGGTGCAACGGGCGGCAGATCCTGGAACGCCAAATACTTCACCAGCCTGGCCCTCGTGGCCGCTGTCTGGTGGCTGTCATATGCGCACATCGGGCAAGCCGCAGCCTGGCTGGTTTACAGCCTGGCCGGGTTGCAGCCGGATTCGCGCCTGGGCGGCGCTGTGGAGTTTTTCATTTACGACACGGTCAAGATTCTGCTGCTGCTCGTTGCGCTCATTTACAGCATCGCCTGGCTGCGGGCCTCGCTCAATGTGGAGCGGGTCAGGGATTATCTGGCCGGAAAAAGGCGCGGGCTGGGCTATTTGCTGGGGGCCATGTTCGGTGCTGTTACCCCGTTCTGCTCCTGTTCGAGCATCCCGTTATTTCTGGGCTTTACCACGGCGCGCATCCCCGTGGGCATTACCATGTCCTTTCTGATCACCTCGCCGCTGATAAATGAAATTGCCGTGGTTCTGCTGTGGGGGTTGCTCGGCTGGAAATTCACAGTTCTCTATGTCGCCGTTGGCCTCGGCGCGGGCATCATCGGCGGCCTGTTCATGGATTCCATCAAGGCCGAACGCTGGCTGCAGCCCTTTGTGCAGGAAGCCATGAACAACGCCCCGGCCCGGCACATTTCCGAAACCGGTGAAGTGCAAAAACTCACCGTCCGGCAACGGCACAGCTTTGCTTATGGCGAAACCGCGCTGATCTTTCGGCGCATCTGGAAATGGGTGCTCATCGGCGTGGGCATCGGTGCGGGCTTGCATGGTTTTGTACCGGCCAACTGGTTTGCGGAAAACCTGGGCGCCGGAGAATGGTGGACCGTTCCCGCAGCCGTGCTTGTGGGCATACCGCTCTATTCCAATGTCACCGGCATTATCCCGATAATGGAAAGCCTGCTGCTCAAGGGTCTGCCCATCGGCACCACCCTGGCTTTTTGCATGAGCGCGGTAGCGGCCAGCCTGCCAGAAGTAATGCTGTTGCGGCAGATCATGCGCAGCAAATTACAGGCCGCTTTCATCGGTTATTTATGGGTAATTTTCACCCTGACGGGCTGGCTGCTCAACCTGGCCTGGCCCTATATTCATTAATTCTATCACTCAAAGGAGACAGTTATGGAAATCAAAGTATTCGGCCCCGGCTGCCCCCGTTGCGCGCAAACCGAAAGCCTGGTGCGAGAAGTTGCCGCAGCCAAAGGCAGTGACATTGCGGTCATAAAAGTCAGCGATTATAAAGAAATGATGGCCCACGGGATCATGTCCACGCCCGCTGTGGCCGTTGACGGCGTGGTCAAGGCTGCCGGACGCATCCCTGGCGAAGATGAGATTGCGGCCTGGATTGACGGCGCGAGCGGCGAAGCGCAAGCGTCTTCCGAAAACGGCGGCAATGGCTGCGGCTGCGGCGGCAATGGCTGCGGCTGCGGCGGCAATGGCTGAGCAACTGCCCCGATTGCCCGGCCAAGCCCCCTAAAACGACTCCAGCCCCGGCAGCGCCGGAGGTAAAAAAATCGCCTGGACGTTTTCAACAATCAAGATATAGTCTGCACAGGCATTAACCACCAGACATTGGCGACTCAGCCGGCGGAGCTTTGAGCATTTTAACGAAGTTATACTATATTGATAAAATGCTCTGGCGCCGCGAAGCGGCGCCCGCGCGCGCGAGCGAAACAAAAACGAACGCTCTGCGGGCCTCATCCGTAACCTTCGCTTACTTGCGTGCTCAGGTAAAGGACGCGCCTCGTTCCACTCCGCGCCGCTGGAGGCTCGGGCAACGGCTGCTCCGCTGCTGGAGGCGCTTTTTGTGAGCCGCCCTCTCGGGCGCACATCCTGTGCGCCCGAGAGGTATACGATAAGGGTAAGTAGCGTGTGCCTTTTCGCAAAATCGCTTTGGATTTTGCGCATTTATAAGGGAAATGCGTTTTTGACTTTTGTTTCCAATGACAGCGTTTGGCATTTGAATTTTGCAACATTTTAAAATTAAACGGCTCTAACATGACCGCAAAAACTCCCCTTTTCCTGACCTTGGGTCTTTGCCTTGTCCTGGCCGCTTGCGCTGCCCGCACGCCTTCGCAGCAGGTTGCGGGCACCTGGGTTATGTCTATTGACGAAAGCCTTATGAATGAAGAATACCGGGCCATGCTGGCCAAGGCCCCGGAGCTGGCGCAAGACTTCCTGGATTCATTCATAATCAGCCTGAACTTCGATCCCGCGCAGGGCAAGGTCACCCTGAGCACCCCCGGCGAAGCAGCGGAAATAAATAACTACACGGTGGTGTCTGAGTCCGGCGAAGATGGCTTGCTGGTGCTGGACATTGACGGGCATGCCGCCATTATCCGCTTCCGGGACGACAAACTGCTGCTGTACGAACCGGACGAAAACACCGGACAACAACCCAAACCTCTGGTATTTACCCGTGCGCGTTAGTACAAATTCCGGCAATTCATTCGTTTAAGGAGAGAAATAATGAAGACAATCCGTATTGCACTGTTGACCTTGGCCCTGTGCCTGGCCGTTGCGGCCTGCGCCCAAAAACGCAGCCCCTCGCAACAATTGGCCGGCAGCTGGATTTTTGACTATGAAACGACCATTGCTGACCCGCAGATGCAGGACTTGGCGGCTGATCCGGATTTTAACCGCGAATTCAAAGATTATATGGAAGGGTTGCAGCTTGACTTTGATTTTGAACGCCAAGTGCTCACGCTCGCCGTTCAGGGCGAAGACATTGAAGAGATGGACTTTGAAGTAATCTCCGAATCCGCGCCGGACGGCCTGGTAATCATCAAAATTGACAGCGACCGGCTGAGCTGCCGCATCAGCGGCAACCGGCTGTATTTGCGTGACGAAGGCGACCTGGAAGTCCCGCCCCTGGTCTATAAACGGCTGCCGTAGTTTTTTCAAAAACCATGGCCTTCTGCCCGGATTTTATGAATAAATGCCGGGCTGCTTTTTCTGTATTTCTGCCGGGCTGCGCGCGGAAACAGCCTCTGCTGATCTGGGCGAAAAAATGCCGTCTTTGCATCTGCAAAAGCCGCTGCTGGACAGCGCCTGCTGGGGACCTATTTCTATAATTAAGCACATACTCAGGAGGCAGCCCATGACCGACATCTGTGCGTTACGAACGGAAGTGGAGAAAAACATCGCGGAAGTTAAGCGGGAAATCGCGTATCTGTCGCGGGCTTCCAGGCCGGAGCCTGTGGACTCTTCCCTCGGGCGTCTGCCCAGGGAGGATGACGCCAAAGAAGTCGCCACGCATGGCCTTATGGACGCCAGGGAACGCCTGCGCGCCCTTGAAGAACTCTTTCTGCGCCCGAGCACGCAGGACGATAATTTCGGCAAATGTGAAATTTGCGGCCAAGACATCGCCCCGGAGCAGATCCTGGCCTGCCCGCAAACCGCCCGATGCGGGCACTGCTCAGGCACCTGAGCAAAACGCCCCGCTCCGCGCAACCGCCCAATCGCCCGCGCCAAGGCGGCAGAGGTAATGCTCCCGTAATGGGCTGCCCGCAGCAATTCTGGGATGCATGAAAGTTTCCGGGCTTTCGCGCATGCCCAGGCGGCGCATCACCGCGCGGGAACGGCTGTTGCCCACGGCAGTGAAGGCGACTATTTCGGTCAATCCCAGTTCCTCGATGTTAATCTCGTCCATCTGTTTCTTGCTCCT
>CAZNBK010000176.1:0-5768 GCA_964571105.1 uncultured Desulfovibrionaceae bacterium | reverse complement strand
GCATCTCGCGCGGGGTAAGACTCACGCTCTGTTTGGCCAACTGCAGGTTGAACGACGAGACCACATTCTGCAGGTTGGTCTTGATAATGTTCAGGTAAGATTGCTGGGCTTCGCCGTGACTGATCATTTCCAACTTATCCACATAAGGCATGATCATGTCGCGGATGTTCACGAACATCTTGTGCTCCAGCTCTTCACGGTCCGTATTCATCCGGTTGAGCAACACGCGCAGGGCCGTGTTCATTTCTTCCAGCTTCTCGGATTTTTCCTCCAGCTCTTTTTCACGCTTCTGCAAAGCCCGCTCGTAAATAATCTGTGCGGTCAAATCCTCATAAGCGATCAGCTTGCGCCCGTCCGGCATTTCCACCAGTTGCAGCAAGGCATGCTTGAGCGAACCGTCCTTGCAGACCACATCGGCGAGCACCCCTTTGGCGGGAGAGTCCGAGAGCGCCTGCCAGTAAGCTTTTCTGGCAGTGGCATCCGGGCAGGATACTTCCCACCAGTTTTTCAGGCTGCACACCTCGGCGTGCGTATAGCCGAACAAATCCAGGAAGCGGGGGTTGGCATAAATAAGTTCGTCACTGCCTTCCACCAACATGATGGCAATGGGCGCGCTTTCCACGAGGCTGCGGAACAGTGTCTCGCTTTGCCGCAGGCTTTCCTCGGTTCTTTTTAACTGGTCGATATCAATGTGCGTGCCCACGGCTTCCAGCGGCCGCCCCTGCTCGTCGCGGCTGATGACCCGACCGTGGCCCAAAATCCAGCGCCACTCCCCATTCTTGGCCAGGGAACGGTATTGGCATTCATAATAAGGGGTTTCCCCGGCAAAGTGCGCGTCCAGGCGGCGCTGCACTTCAAGCAAGTCTTCCGGGTGGGTGAGCTTGTCCCAGATCAGGGGGGCGTTTTTCAGGTCGTCCAGGCTACGCCCGATGCGCGCCAGGGCGGCTTGCACATGCCCCTCTATGAACTGCTCATTTTTAAATTCATCGGTGGTGTAGCCGAGAATGGTCAGAACGTTCGTATAGGCAAAATTCATTTTGCCGCTTTTGAAATCTATGGTCCAAAGACCTTCGCGGCTGCCTTCCAGGGCCATTTCCAGCCACTGCTTGTGCCGCTCCAGCTCGCTCAAGTTGGCCTTAATCTGAGTATCCAGCTCCAGGTTATATTTGCGCAAATACTCCATCATGGGGTCGGAAGAGGAGAGCCGCAACATATGCAATATCCGGCAGCGCTTGGGATAGTCCGCGTTGCGCGGCTGCCAGAGCTGCAATTCCGCAAAATAATCGTTGCCCTCCCCATCCACGCAGGTCATGGGGCTGCGCTGCAACTCGCCCAAATCCAGGGGCATGGTCAATATCTGTTTATAAACATCGCGAGTTTCCGAGTGCGCAACCAGGTTATCGACGAACTCGATAACCGACTGAATCCGGCCTTGCGCGTAGCCGGTCAGCTTGGACAAGGATTCGTTCCAAAGCAGAATTTCCTTGCTGTCCACATCAAAAACAAGTGTGGGCACCGGATGGTCGATGAATTGACGTAAACCGTGGTAGCCGGCGAAAAGCTGTCCGGAATTTGCCGCTTCCTGCGGAGAGGAGTGGAGGCCGCCAGGCGAGGTATTGTCCGGCGGTTGATTTTGGGATTGTGGTCCAGGCATCGGGATAACTCCGTTTTTGTCTGGTTTCGCTAAAGGGGTATACCTTTAGTTCGCTTGGCGCCATCGCGCCCCACAGGGGGAAAATTCCCCATGCCCGCATCTTTTCATTCGGGCTGCGCATGCCTGCTTGCTTCTTTTAGAGCATTTTCGCCTTGAAATTATCGCCACGGCGAGAGTAAATGTCGCTCAAGCCTCTGCCGATCAGATTCTTTCCAATCTTAAGTGCTCTAAAACCACAAACCGGTTATCAAGTTGTGACAACGGCCTTTAAAGACTTCACCGTCATCGAAAAAAAATTTACTGCCGGTCTATTTTTACCGGGGCTGCGCCAGTTTTTGCGCAGCCCCGGCATGTAAAATCAATCTTTTACGCCTAGGCTTCGGCTTCCCGCCCCGAAATTTTGCCCGCAAAGGCCGGGAGCTGATTCGGCTTTCTGCCTCTGTACTTCTTTATGAGCATCAGCAGCAGCAGGAAAATGCCCACATAGCCGTTAAGCACATATACAAAATTGACCAGCTTGGCAAAGGGAATGGCAATGGCAATGACCACGCCCAAAGCGGACAAGCCGAAGGTAAGCAGGGCGTAGCGTCTGGTGCCGTGCTTGGCCAGACGCTGGACCACGGTCCAAAGCAGAGGCACAGCCGCAGAATAAACCCCGAGTACGATAATCACAGAAAACGCCGTGGCCACATGCGGATGCATGGCTTCAGCCAAAAACAATGACGGCACCTGCGCACCGGCCACCTGCTGCACCACGGACATGAGCCCGAACATAACAATGACCAGGGCCACGCAGAAGAGCAACGCGCCGAAAACAGCGCCAAGCTTGGCTTCTTTTACACTATTGGACACCTTGCCCAGCGAGGCCAGAAAAGCGCCCAGCCAGAGCATGCAGAAGCCCACATACGACAGGGCCGCAAAACTCCAGTGCGGCGAAGCCTTGAGCAGACCAAGCTCGGGAATGATCTTGTTGCCTTCGGCGATATCGCCGAAGTGGTAGATAATGGCGTACAGCCCGATCATTATGAACAGCCCGGCTTTAATCGGACCGATCTTGCCGATAATCTGCACAATGCGGCCCAGGCCCAAAATAACGGTAAAGGCCACACACACGCCCATAACCGTGCAGCCGATATTCTTTTCCACGCCGTAGTATTGCTCAATGGTCGAACCGGCGCCGGAAAGCATGATAAAGAAAGACATAAAAATAAAGACTACGGAAAAGTAGTCGTAAAAGCGGCCGATATATTTGCCGCCGTAATATACATAGATGTCGTTGCCGTTTTTAAATTTTTCCCGGTGCCCCACGGCCATGAATTCCGTGCCCGCATAAAGAAACAAAACCAGCACCACTGCAGCACCGGCCAGCCCCCAATAGCCGTAGGAAACAAAATACTGCATCACTTCCTGCCCGGTGGCGAAGCCGGAGCCGATCAGCAAGGCCACAAACGCGCCGGCAAAACCGAACACGTTACTCCATTTTACTGTCTGCTTTTCCATATTTATTTTCCAGTATGCCTCTGAGTTACGACGGACTGCTCGCGACTCGGCGCCTCAAAAAAATTTTCCGGGTGGCCGGCAGCCTCCTGAGGCGTGGAGGCTGCCGGCAATAATGGGGTATTATGGGTGTTTAACATTTCCTTAAGGCCACGAATGGGCATGGCCCTAAGGATCATCAGATTATTATTTCCAGGTCTGCGGCTTAATGCGGGTCGGACCAACCTGCTTGGGGAAATAATCCTGGCAGGAGCCTTCGCGATACACGTCAGCGGTGGAGCAATGCAGGCCGCCGCCGAAGGGATAGGCATCACGGAAGGGAATCGGAATGGCTTCAAAGCCCAGCTTGTCCATCTGCTCGAGCTGATTGACTTCGGAGGCTTCTACGCACACGGTCTTGTGGTCGATTACCAGGCAGTTCATGGACAGCCACACGGAAGAGTAGCAGAGCGGCGGAGGATTCTTGTGGGCAGGCTGAGCGGCGTCCACAATTTCCCAATCGTTGGCCTTGAAGATTTCATCCAGGCCGGGGGCCAGATAGCGGTTGGGGTTGTTGATAACCAGGCCGGGACGCAGCGGCACGAAGGTGGCGTCAATATGGATGGGGTAGGCGTCGCCGGGGAAGTTAACCGAGTGCACGCGATGTTCGGGGAAGTGGCGGGCCAACCAGTCCATGGCCTTGCGGTTGGTGGTCAGGCCGTGCTGGCAGAACAGGTCCTTGCCCATACGCATAATGTCGGCCGCGTCGAACAGGGGTTCATATTCGGTGGTCACAAAGTGCAGGTCGGCAACCATTTTCAGGCGTTCTTCCATGGTGATGCCGTCGTGCAGATAACCCTGATGGTAAGACTTGTCGGTGAGGCGCGGCTTGGGAGCGGCTTCCCAACGCATGTCGGGGTCGTTGTCATAATACTGCTGCATCAGGGGACGGTAGCAAAGATATTCGAACCAGCGGGAGCGATAGGACATCGTGGCTTCCACAATTTCATTACCCACGGTCAGCAGCACGTCACGCGGAGGCATACAGCCGAACATACAGGCGTTCTTCCAATCCGGGGTGCCGATTTCCTGGAAGAAATCCAGGGGGGTGGGACGGTCGACCTTGATGCCGCGCTTTTCCAGCACTTTAACGAAGTAATCCAGCTGGGCGTTACCGGCGGCCACACTTTCCTTGGAGCGGGGGCCGTAACCGATGTCACGCATGTCGCTGTCTTCGGGAATCTTCATTTCGCTGGGGGCTTCTGAAGGGGGAATGCAGCAATTGTCGCAACGACCGACGATTACATGCTTCAGGGGATCGAAGTCGTTCCATGAATTTACGATTTTAGCCATGTCTAAACTCCTAATTGCAGGTTTTCTGTTTATACTTATGGTTACACCAATCAATGTCCGATGTTGCGGCAGAGCTGAAAGTCAAATCCGGCCCGGTATGCAGTAGAAGCCGGTGAGCTGGGGTGAGATACTGATGGCAAATCCTGAGGCTCCCCTGCCCGCGACTGGAACATGCCACCAGTGGCACCCTGGCACAACCCCAGAAAAACATTAGTAAAACATTAGGTTTTCGCGGCTTTTATGTGATTTTATTCACAATCACCCTGCCAGTTGCAACTCATACTTTACTTTAAAGTCAGATTATAATTGAATGTTTTTATAAGGACAAATTTTTGTCCATCTCTAAACACCTCAAATATGCCAAATGGATACCTAATGATTTTGCGAGTTAAAGGCAATAAACTCGGGAGCATATTCCGGCAATAGTTTGGCTCAAGGTAGAGTTAAAATCGCGCAAAACCATAATTGGCAAGGGTTTTTATCCAAACACATTTTTACGCCGTTTTTTCGTGCCCACGGGCAAAGCCGGAATGCCCGAGAGCGCCACAGGACTGTGAGCTAATGGTTTTTTCCTGCGGCCCGGCAAACTACCTGCCAATGTCTACTGGGGGCTGTAGCTGCAAAACAGTATTAGAGCATTTCCGCATTGAGATTGTCGTAACCAGGGAGTAAATCCCGCCTGACGCTCTGCGGGGCCTCTCCCTGTCATTCTGAGGCGAAGCCGAAGAATCCGTCTTCATTGTTAAAATGCCCTAAAAAAACCCGTCGGCCACTGGCCGACGGGTTTTTTTAATACCCAGATTTCATTCAGCAGATTAACTGCTCTTCATCTCTTGAATCAGCGAGCCCAAGGCATGCGCCTGTGAAGCCAGTTCGGTAACAGCCTGCGCGGCTTCTTGCATTGCCTGTGCGGTTTCTGCGGAAATGCCGTTAATCCTGCTCACCGAGCGGTTGATTTCCTCGCTGGTGGCGGACTGCTGTTCCGATGCCGTGGCAATGGCCCGTACCTGGTCGCTGGCGTCTTCCACCAGATGTACAATTCCCGCCAGGGCTTCGCCGGAGCGGTTGGCCTGGGCGGTGGCTTCGCCGATGAGTTCCACCGCCTTTTCCACCTGATCGATGCTCTGGGTGACGGAATGCTGAATATTCCGCACGGTGTTGCCCACATCAGTGGTTGAAACCATGGTCTTTTCCGCCAGCTTGCGCACCTCATCGGCCACCACGGCAAACCCACGCCCGGCCTCACCGGCCCGGGCCGCTTCAATGGCCGCGTTCAAAGCCAGCA
>CAZNBK010000175.1:0-5776 GCA_964571105.1 uncultured Desulfovibrionaceae bacterium | reverse complement strand
CGCCGGGATCCCGGCGTTTGCAATCTGTGTAAGAATGATCGGAAATATAGAGAACGGTTGATGCAGCAAGGCCCAGGCCAAGATGCGCCGGATCGGCTGCGTGTCGACAACGCTTCCTGCGGCAACGGCGAAAATTCAGCGCCGGGCCAGGCATAGCCTGAACGGCTGCGCCATTGCAGCTTGAAAGTGTCGACAGCTTGTGGGGATGTAATTTATATGCAGGAAAGAAAGAATTAGGCGCCGCGTGGAGATTTTTACTCCGCACCGGGGCTTGCTCAATCAAGCAACTCCCGGGGGCAGCACTTGCAATTTGCGAGGATGGATACCCTCAAAGTACTGGAATGCATAATGTTCCTTGCTCAAACCAGATATTGAAGCTGGTTTGTACAGTTATTATTTATAAAAAGCTCCATCGCATGTCAACCCCCTTGGCATTGCCCGGCGAAGAGCATAAACTGCCGCATATCTATCCAGGGAGCCGAACCATGCGCAGCGACCACAACAAGTCAGGCAAATTTGAAGTAATGGACTTTGTCCGCCAGGGGATCAAGAGCGCTAAGTTCAAACCCGGCGAACGGGTCAAAGAAACCTTTGTGGCCGAAGCCCTGGGCCTGTCCCGCGCGCCGGTGCGCGAGGCGTTTCTTGAGCTTTCCTCCGAAGGCCTGGTCCGAATTACCCCCAACAAAGGCGCCTATGTGGCCTGGCCCACGGCCCAGGAAATCATTGAGCGCTCCACCATGTGCGGCGTGCTGGAAGGGTATGCGCTCTCCTCCACCCTGCGCCTTTTCAAAACTCCGGATTTCAGACGCTTGGAAACCTCTTTGAACATCATGGAGCACATCACCGCCACCAGCAAAGACGTGACGTTGCTCATGGAGGAGGAAGTACGTTTCCACCACACTTTTCTGGCCAAAGTGCACGACGAGTTTCTTCTGGAATTCATCGACAAATGCAACCGCATGCTGGAGGTGCTGCTGGCCCGGCACTGGCAGACCGTCTATTCGGCCGGGGCCATTCACCGCCGCCACCTTGAGCTATATCAAATTATCCGCCGGGCCGACGCCGCAGAAGTGGAGAGGACCATCCGGGCCCATTACGTGGAAACCGGGCTGCTCATGTCCCGTTTCGGCTGCGACATGCAGCAGGGCTGAGCACGTAAGCTGTGCACACCAAAAAAGGGCGCGCCTTTTGGCGCGCCCTTTTGGTTTTGATGTTTCAAACTTGCGATCAGCCAGCCGCAAACAGATACCGGGGCAGAGCAAGAATGACATCCGGGAAGATCATACAGGTGATCAACAGTGCCAGCTGGATAAGCAGGAACGGGAAGACCGACAAGTAGATATCCTTGATGGTAATGCTCGGCGGGGCCACGGCCTTCATATAGAACAGGTTCAGCCCATACGGCGGAGTCAGGTAAGCCATCTGCATGTTCAGCACATAGAGGATGCCGAACCAGGCCGGGTCAAAGCCCAGGCCCTTGATAATGGGCAGATAGATGGGCATGCACATGAACAGGATGCCGATATCGTCCAGGAACATGCCCAGGATGAAGAAGCTGAGCTGCATGCCGATGAGGATGTACCAGGGGTTGATGTCCGAACCCACGGCCAGGTTTTTCAGCAGCGCCGTTGCGCCGAGGCCGGTGTAGGTTTTGGAGAAGATCAACGCGCCGATAATGATGTATCCGGCAAAACCGGCCAGTTCAAAAGTGCGCACCGTAGACTGGGTCAGCACTTCTTTGGACAGCTTGCGCTGGATGGTGGCCCCGATGAGCACCATGGCGCAGCCGAGGGCAGCCGCTTCCGTGGGCGAGGCAAAACCGGTGAAGATACTGAACATGATGCCGCCGGCCACAATCAGGGGCAGGGCGATATACTTCAGCGATCTCATTTTTTCGGCCATGTTCACGCGCTGGTCAATGGGCAGGGCCGGGCCCAGCTTGGGATTGATCAGGCAGCGGATGCCGATGTAAATGATATACACAATGGTCAGGATGATGCCGGGCACCACACCGCCGGCAAACAGCTGGCCCACCGAAACTTCGGACAGGAAGCCGTACATGATCATCATCATGCTGGGCGGAATCAGGAAGCCCAGCGCGCCGCCGGACATGACCAGGCCCACGGTCAGCTTTTTATCATAACCCTTGGCCAGCATGGCCGGAACCACAATGGTGCCCAGCGAGAGCACCGTAGCGCCGGAAATGCCCACCATGGCGGCCATGAGCGCGCACACGGCCACCGTGCCCATGCCCAGGGCGCCGCGGATGCCGCCGGCCCATTTATAAATTGTATCAAACATCTCCCCGGCTATGCCCGAATAGTGCAGCAGGAAGCCCATGAACAAATACAGGGGCAGCGCGGTAAGCACGATGTTGGAGATGAGTTCCACCATGGAGAAGTAGATGATGTCCAGAGCAAAGGGCCCCCACAGGAAAAAGGTGGCCGCTGTGCCCACAAAGCCAAGACAGAAGGTAATCGGTACGCCCAGCACCATAAAAAAGAGCATGGACGCAAACATGATGCCGGTAATTTCTAATGGGCTCATTTCTTCAACTCCTCTCCGGTGATTGCCAGCCACATGTTTTTCACAAAGTCAGAGATGCACTGCAAAAGCAGAAACATGGTGCCCACAGCCACGATCATCTTGAGATGATACAAAGGCTGACCGAAAGGAGTGTTGGAATGCTCCAAAATTCTCCAGGACTCAAAGCCGTATTCAAAGGCCTTGTAGCTGAGACCCGCGCAGAACAGGAACACGCAAACAAAGGTGGCGCTGTCCACAATGGCCTGGGTGCGCGGCTTCCATTTGTTGTACAACGCGTCCATGCGCACCTGGGCCTTGGCCAGCAAAGACGGGCCGCCGGACCAGATGATGTAGACCGCAAACAGCATCCAGGTCATTTCCATGCCCCAGATGGTGGGTTTGTTGAAGAATTTGCGGGAGACAATTTCCCAGCAAATGACAATGACCATTGGGATTATCAGGTAGCCGACATAGTCGCCGATAAATCGGTTCATCCTGTCGATTACGCTGACAATCGCTAACGCCAGCTTTCTCATTGTGCCTCCGATAAGCTTTGGCAGTTCGCCGCTCAACCCTTGGCCGCGAACTCACGATAAATGGATATGTTAAAACCCCAATTTATATTTCCCTGCCCGGTCATAAACCGGAGAGGCAGGGTCGTTTCCTGTACCCGCATGAAAAGCGTAGCGTGCTATATGGGAAAGAATTTGCAGAGTCATTTTCAGTCCGGTTGTCGTTCCCTGCCCTGAAACGAGTGATATCCAAGGCGTTTTCTGCAAGATTAAGGGCACGTCCCGTGCAACCAAGCGGACCCCAGTCTGGCTGACTATGCCCGGACGAGCCGCGCAAGTCAATGCTGTCGACAATTTTGGCTGTTAGTGCATCTTGCGTATTACTGTAAAATCACTACATCCCGCGCATCACATCTATATCATTCACTGCCGATGACGCAATCACCATCAGCAAACCGCCTGTTACTAGGCGTACAGTATAGTAAACCCCCTCCGATTTCAGCCCCCATTGACAGCCCCAATGTCGACCAAGATTCGATTGCACCTTTTTTGACTTCATGTACTTTGTTGTGACAAATGAAAAAAGGTCTGTGGCCTGATTTCATTTCAGGTATACCCGGCCGGTGCAAACTGCGTTGAGGCGCCCGGCAGAACACCATACAGCTAACGTATTAAGGAGATTATTATGGCCAAGATCGTCAATTGCTGGAACGAATGGGATCCTCTGAAAAGAGTTGTTGTAGGCAGACCTGAAGGCACCACCATGCCCGCTCCCGGTCCGGACTGGCAGCACAACGCCGCTTCCGGCGGCATCCCGCTGGGCTACTGGGGCTACTTCCCCCAAGACATGGTCGACGCTGCCGTTGAACAGCAAAACGAATTTATCAAGATCATGGAAAAGCGCGGCATCATTGTTGACCGCATCAGCATCCATCCCTCCATGCTCGACGGTCGCCCGGTCAGCACCCCTGACTGGTCCACCCAGACCCAGCATGGCCAGAACAACCCCCGCGACCTGTTCCTGCCCCTTGGCAACGAACTTATGGAAGCCCCCGGCAGCCGCCGCTCCCGCTGGTATGAATATCTGTGCATGCGCCCCCTGTTTGAAAAGTGGTTCAAGGAAGACCCCGATTTCCTGTGGACCGCCGCTCCCAAGCCGCGCCTGACCGATGACTCCTTTGTGAAAAACTACTGGTACGACTTCACCTTTGTGTGGACCGAAGAAGAAAAGCGTCAAAAGATGCTTAACTGGGAATACCAGCTCACCGAACAGGAACCCATGTGGGACGCCGCCGACGCTTGCCGCGCCGGTAAAGACGTGTTCTGGCAGGCTTCCGCCGTCACCAACCGGGCCGGCATGGAATGGCTCCGCCGCTACCTGGCCAGCCGCGGCCTGCGCCTGCGCCCCATCCAGTTCGACTCCACCCCCGCCGGTTACTGGCGCCCCTGGCACATCGACGTTATCCTGACCTTCGTGCGCCCCGGTCTGGCTCTGGTTTCCGCCGACAAGAACATTCTCACCCCCGGCATTGACGAACTGTTCAAGCGCAACGACTGGGAACTGATTACCGCTGCTCGTCCCGAATACGACTGGCACGACGACCTGACCATGTCCGCCCCCGCCACCGGCAAAGGCCTGCGCGGCCCCAACTGGATCTCCATGAACACCTTCTCCCTTGACCCCAAAACCATGGTCGTGTCCGACAAGGAACACGGCTACATGGAACAGCTGAACAAGCTGGGCGTGGAAGTGCTGCCCGTTGCTTACGAAAAGGTTTACCGTTTCGGCGGCATGCTGCACTGCAACACCCTGGACGTCTATCGCGAAGGCAAGTGCGAAGACTACTTCCCCAACAACTAAACCTTGTTGAGCAAGTAAGCATAGCAGTATAACTATTTGTCCATGCGTACCCCCCCGCTTCCTTTTTGAAGCGGGGGGGTACAAGAAACTGAAAACAAATTTCAACGGTCATGCTGTTGGTCGCCTTTCGCCCATAAGGGCGACCCATCCTAAGCAGGCATGCCGTGCTCATCTGCCTGCCCCTCGGCCTGAAAACCGCCTCCATAGGGGGGCAGGCGTTATTATAACCGAAAATCACTGCCCACGCAGAAGAGCAAGCATATATGCAAACAGCCCTTGGTTATCTCTTTGTTTTTCTGGCTACCCTGTGCTGGTCCATGATCGGACCGCTGGGCCGCTTCCCGCTAGCCGCCGGGGTTACCCCGCTGGAAACCGCTTTCTGGCGCGCCAGTTTCGGGTTCTGCTTCTTTCTTATTCACGCCATCATGGCCAATAAATGGCGCGTGCCCAACCGCATGCGCATCACCTTTGCCTTGTTCGGCATTCCCGGCGTAGCCGGCCTGTTTTTAACTTACATGCTCGGGGTCAAAGGAGCCGGTTCGGCCATGACCTCGGTGTTGCAAAACGGCAGCGCCCCGGTATTTGCCGCGGTCTGGGCCGTTCTGCTGTTCAAGGAACACCTCTCGCACTGGCGCATTACCGCCCTGGTTCTGGCGGTTATCGGGGTAACCATGATGTGTCTGTCCGGGGGCAGCCTGCCCGAAGGTTCGGCCTGGTGGGGCATTGCCGCCGGTATCGCTTCGGGTTTCTGTTATTCCTTGCACTTCTGTTTCGGCAAGAAATACCTGACCGACTATTCGCCGATTACCATGTACATGTACATTCTCCCGGCCGGGGCGTTGTTCATGCTTCCCTTCATCGATTTTCTGCCCGGCAA
>CAZNBK010000174.1:0-5819 GCA_964571105.1 uncultured Desulfovibrionaceae bacterium | reverse complement strand
GTTACCCAAGTGTGCTAACAAACGAGGGGTACGGATGAGGTCCGCAGCGCGTCAGACGGGATTTACTCCCGCCGTGGCGACAACCTCAATGCGAAAATTCTATAATATCCCGGTCGGCTGCGGTCAAATGAAACCCGCTGCTCCAGGCGCATTGAACAACCGGCTGAAATTATATATAACCAAAATCCCAACAATGGAGCTATCCGTGGGCTATCAGACATTTCCCTGGCAAAGCGGCGATTCGCACAGTTTCGGCAAGCTGTTGGCCTTGTATTTGCCCGGCCTGAAAGGGAAAACCGTGCTGGATGTGGGCTGTAACACCGGATTTTTTTGCGGTTGGGCCGCATTTCAGCAAGCAGCCAGGGTTAAGGGCGTGGATCGAGATCTGGCCAGCATCAAGGAAGCGGAAAACTGGTTCCCGGACTGTTCGTTTGCCTGCCGCAACTGGGAAGATTTGAGCCAGGAAAAGTTTGATGTGATTCTTTGCCTGTCGGCCATTCATTACTCCAAAGACCAGCAGATGTTGATAGACAAACTCATGGACCGCCTGAACCCGGAAGGAGTGTTGGTTCTGGAGCTGGGCGTGGCTGCCGGAAGCGAGGATGCTTTTGTGAAAGTTAAGCGGTCTATTGACACGCGCTATTTTCCCACCAACAAAAAGGTGCAGTCGCTGCTTGCCGGGTATAGCTGGAAATACATCGGAAACAGCGTGCCCCAGGAGGGAGATCCGGTTGACCGTCATGTTTACCACGTTTATCACACCCGGCCACGGGCCATTCTGTTTCTCGACCGGCACTACACCGGGAAAACCCGCACCGCTGAAGCCATTATCAACAAGGATATCCCCAGAGTCTCCGGAGACGGGGTCTATTACCGCATAGCCAAAGGGGCGCTGGCAGCGCCAGAGGCATTGCAAAAGCAGATCGCCTATGTGCCGGGCACGGAACACATCGACAGCGCGGCAGTGACCCGGAGCATTTGCGAAGCCGGTTATGTGGCAGAATTGGCCGCAGTATTCGCCGGTCTGGGGGAGGCGCGGGATTTCATTGTGGATACGTATATCCCCGAAGCTTACCGCGAGGAGTTTGCCGAGAGCCTGGAACAGGCCGGATTTTTTGTGGTGGAGGTGTCTTTGCACGCTGCGCGCAAGACGCATTGGACCAGACAGCGCCCGCCCTATGCGCAGTATCAGGCTTTTATCAAGCATCTGGATAAACTCTGCGCCATTGATGAAGACGCCTATCTGGCGGCCAACCCGGATGTGGCCAGAGCCGTGGCCGCAGGTAAAGTGCCCAGCGCCAGGCATCATTACTGGTCATTCGGCAGGCGGGAAAAGCGGCGGCTCCGTTAGGAGTGAAATTCTTGAGGGCGGGGAACCCCAAGGACCTCCGGCCCTTGAGGTTCCCCGCCCTCAAACTCCCACCCCTCCTGAACCCGAATTGAAATTTTGCCAGAATCCGCAAGGTACAGACAGCCGATCGCAATGCGCGATGAAGCACGCTCTACTCATTGGCATTTCCAATTGCCGGTAAAGGAGGAAACCGCCAGGACGGCGGACCGAAAGGTATACGATAAAGGCGAGGGGGAACCTCAAGGGCCGGAGGTCCTTGGGGTTCCCCTTCGCAGTCTGTCTCTATTTTTTGACCAGTTCCATGGTCAGTTGGGCGATTTCCAGTTCTTCGTTGGTGGGGGTCACGTAAATGGCGGTGGGGCTGTCCGGGGTGCTGATGCAGCGGATCTCGCGCGCTTTGGCCTCATTGGCGGCTTTGTCCAGCTTGAAGCCGAGGTGCTCCAGCCCGGCGCAAGCTGCGGCCCGGGTCAGGGGGCCTTTTTCACCGATACCGGCGGTAAAGACCAGGGCGTCCACCCTACCGAGCACGGCATAGTAGGAACCCAGGTATTTCTGGATGCGGTAGATGAACATGTCGAAGGCCAGCTTGGCCATTTCATCGCCGGTTTCCAGGGCTGTTTCCACATCGCGCATGTCGTTGCTGCCGCAGATGCCTTTGAGGCCGCTTTCCTTGTTCATGATTTTATCCAGCTCAGCGGGTGAGAGGCCGAGCTGCTGCAAAATGAAGGTGACCGCGCTGGGGTCTACATCGCCGCAGCGGGAGCCCATCATGATGCCGGCCAGCGGGGTTAAGCCCATGCTGGTGTCGAAGCAAAGGCCGTTTTTAATGGCCGCGATGGAAGCGCCGTTGCCCAGATGACAGGTAATCATGTTCAGGTCTTTAAGCTCGCGGCCCATGGCCCTGGCCGTTTGCTTGGCCACATAACGGTGCGAGGTGCCGTGAAAGCCATACCGCCGCACCTTTAAATCGGTGTAGTACTTGTAGGGGAAGGGGTAGAGAAAAACATGCGGCGGCATGGTCTGATGGAACTCGGTGTCGAATACAGCCACATTGGGCACGCCGGGGAACAGCTCCAAAGCGGTTTCCATGCCCTGGGCGTGGCCGGGGTTATGCACGGGCGCCAGAGGGATGAGGCTGCGGATCTGCTCGACCACTTCAGGGGTAACCAGGCAGGACTCTTTAAAAATATCGCCGCCCTGGACCACGCGATGCCCGATGGCATCAATGCGCAGTTGGCCTTCGGTTTCCTCCAGCAGTTCGGCCATGAGCTTGAACCCGGCCCGGTGGTCGTTGAACTTTTGCGTGCGTGTGAGCTGCCGGGATTCAGCCGTGCCCGGTTTGACCTTGTGGGTGGCCATGCCGTCAACAGGCTCGCCGATGCGTTCAATAAGGCCGCTGCAGGCGGTGCTCAGAGTGTCCATGTCCATAAGACTGTACTTGATGGAAGAACTGCCGGAATTGATGACCAGAATATTCATATGTCTCCTCGATAACTTATCGGCAAGCAAGCGTTAAGTGTGCGGTTGCCGTTTTGGAATTATTTGCCCTGGCGGGGCTTGGCGACTTTTTCTTGGGCCTGAATGGCGGTAATGGCTACGGTATTGACGATATCCGGCACGGTGCAGCCGCGTGACAGGTCATTGACCGGCTTTTTCAGCCCTTGCAGCACAGGCCCGATGGCCACGGCATTGGCGGCGCGCTGCACGGCTTTATAGGTATTGTTGCCGGTGTTCAGATCCGGGAAAATAAACACCGTGGCCCGCCCGGCCACTTTGCTGTCCGGCGCTTTGGTTTGCGCTGTTTCCGGGTCAATGGCCGCATCATACTGCAAAGGTCCTTCCACCATCAGGTCCGGGGCCTTGGCTTTGGCCAGGCGGGTGGCTTCGGCCACAATTTCCACATCAGCGCCCTTGCCGGAAACTCCAGTAGAATAGGAAAGCATGGCCACACGCGGCTCAATGCCGAAAATGCGGGCGGTATTGGCCGAGCTGATGGCGATATCGGCCAGTTCTTCGGCGTTGGGATTGGTGTTAACGGCGCAATCGCCGAAGACCAACACGCGGTCTTGCAGGCACATCAGAAACACCGAGGAGACAATGTTGGTGCCGGGTTCGGTTTTAACGAATTGCAGGGCCGGGCGGATGGTGTCGGCAGTGGTGTGAATGGCCCCGGAAACCAGGCCGTCGGCAGCACCCTTGTACACCATCATGGTGCCGAAAAACGAGCCGCCCAGCATTTCATCGCGGGCCTGCTCCAGGGTCATGCCTTTATCCTTGCGCAGCTCGTAGTAAGTTTCCACATAGTCTTCATAGTCGGGGTGGCTGGCCGGATCGATGATTTCCGCGCCGCTGAGGTCCAGGCCCAGGCTTCGGCTTTTGGAGATAACCTTGTCCGGCACGCCCAGGAGCGTAAGCTCGGCCACATCCCGGCGCAGTAGGATATCCGCAGCGGAGAGGATGCGGTCTTCCATGCCCTCGGGCAGGACAATGCGCACTTTTTTACGCCGGGCCATTTCAATGAGCTTGTATTCAAACATTTTGGGGCTGATTTTATCCGATTCACGGCTGGTAAAGCGGCGGACCAGCTCTTCGGAGTCCACGTGCCGTTCAAACAGACCCAGGGCCGTGGCCACCTTGCGCTCATCATCGGGTTCGATGCGACCGCGCAGTTCGTAGATGGCTTTGATGGACTGGAAAGTAGGGGCTTCCACGGCCAGGATGGGCAGGGGTATGCCCACCCAGCTTTTGATCAGCTCTTCAACGTGTTTGCCGGGGCGCAAGCCGCCGGTGAGCACAATGCCGGAAATGTCGGAATATTGCGAAGACAGGCGCGAGGCCAGCGAGCCCAGAATGATGTCCGAGCGGTCGCCGGGGGTAATAACCAGGGCGCCCGGGGTCAGGTATTTGAGGAAGTGCTCCACCTGCATGGCGGCAATGAGGAAATCTTCGACCAGGGTATCCATGCGCTCCCGCCCGTAAATGATTTCCGCATTGAGCCCGCGCCTGACGTCTTCCACAGTGGGTTGCCCCAGGGTCGGTTCTTCGGGAACCACATATACGGCAGGATCGTCGCCGTCCTTGTCGGCCTTGAAGGAAGACAGGATTTTTCGCCGCTCAGTCTCATTAACC
Organism: uncultured Desulfovibrionaceae bacterium; assembly: GCA_964571105.1. Classification (GTDB taxonomy): domain Bacteria; phylum Desulfobacterota; class Desulfovibrionia; order Desulfovibrionales; family Desulfovibrionaceae; genus JAVBRZ01. Next base: position 1,339 of record CAZNBK010000174.1, on the reverse strand, counting down.
TGGGCCCGGTTGACGATAACCGCAATGACATCGAGCCCTTTGGCGCGCATAAGGTCCAGGGTCAGGTTGGCGGAATGGATAATCTCTTGAGCGGTTTTGTCCAACCCGCTGGAGACAATGAGAATGGGTTCATCCAGGGTGGCGGCGATATCGGTGTTCAGCTCAAACTCAAAGGCCGCATCCTTGCCCAGAAAGTCGGAACCCTCGCAAAGTACAAAATCGTGTTTTTCTTCCAGGGCCTTGTATTTGCCGATGATGGTCTCAATCAACTGGGTGCGCTTGCCGGAGTTGAGCAGCTCCCGGGCTTCATCCAGAGTTACGCCATAGGCCTGCTCATACGGGGTATCCAGTTCAAAGCGGGTTAGAATCAGGCGCAGGTCATGGTCTTCCTGTTCGTTGATGATGGGCCTGAAAAAAGCCACGCTGCCCAGGTCACGCTGCAGGGTTTGCATCACCCCGAGTACGATGGCGGATTTGCCGGTTTTCGGCTCATCCGCGCTGATATAAAGCGTTTTTGACATTGGGGCGGGCCTCCTTTGCAAATGAGGTGCACTACAGGAGAGAGAATCTGCCAATGAAAAAACATAAACCGAATCAAAGCCGCTGTGAAGTAAAAAGTAACCGGGGCGGGATTTGGAGCGGTTTATCTTCAAAAAATGTGTAACAATTCTGCCGGGATTTGTCGACAAATCTCGGCTAGCCGTTGCCCCAGGGACTGTCCACCCGATACACAATTGGGGTTAAGGAGGATGGGGGTCTGGGGGAAGGAACCTTAAGGGCCGCAGGTCCTTAAGGTTCCTTCCCCCAGTAGCCCTGTGGATGTTTCGTAAAAAACGGGGGAAGGTTTGAACCTCCCCCCGTAATACTTTTTGGTTTATTTACCCGTTGCGCGCGTCATCGCAGGGCGCCGGGCCAGACTTATTGGGGCGGCTGGCTTCCTGATCACCGGGCTCTGCACAGGCCTTGAGGCCGTCTTTTTTGGCCGGGGGCGGCATATCGCCGCTGGCCGGACCGCAGGCGGGCGCGGGGCGCTCGGATTGCCATTTTAAAGACTCATACAGCTCGCAGCAATGGTATTCCAGTGAGGCGCGCAGTTTCTTGGCATCTTCCGGGGCCAGTTTTTCCAACTGGGCGTAGCGGTTTTCACCGGCCAGGAATTCCTGCAACGTGCCGTCCGGGCCTTTATAGTCCAGCTGCAATGGGTTTTTGCCCTGGTCAATGAGGTCCGGGTTGTAGCGGTACAGCGGCCAGTAGCCGGTATCCACGGCCAGTTTGCCTTCTTCCATGCTGCGGCCCATGCCTTTGCGGATGCCCTGGTTGATACAGGGCGCATAGGCCA
>CAZNBK010000173.1:0-5820 GCA_964571105.1 uncultured Desulfovibrionaceae bacterium | reverse complement strand
ATATTACATGCACTGATTATACAGATTGGCATGGAAGAGTTGTTTGGCGAAGGATTCCTTTTAGTGAGGCGCGTGCTTGTAATCAAAAAGGTGTAGATGGAGTGATGTGCTCAGTTTGGAAGAAAAAAAATAAAATCGTATTATGTTTGTTGAAAATAATAAAAAGGATATAGCTATTTTTAATTGAAAGTGTAGCGCTATGTGCGCTGATTTTGGTATTCTTGTATTTTATTTAAAATAAATTTCATCTCTTCGTATTCAATGTGACGTTTTTGTATAGAAGGTAAATTTTTTTCAAGATGTCGTAAGTAGCAAAAAATTTCAATAGCATTAAACGAGTCGGGGGTAATGCTAAAGTTATTATTGACATTTATATTCATAAAAATGCCGTAAGCAAGTTCTGAGCCTGCAATAAATTTAAATCCTGATTTTTCTACATGCCATGCGAGTGATTTTAAATTGAATTGATGAAAGTGGCAGTGAATCATGTATCGCAAAAAATCAAATGAATATTCTGGTTTTTCATGTAGAGACATTACTCCTGGAACTTCAACATATAACAAACCATATTGTCGTATTATTTGTTTAGTTTTTTCTAAAAATTCCGCCATGTTATAAATATGCTCAAGCACATGACTTAGGATAACAACATCAAAAGCATCCCATTTTTTTAAGGCTTCGTCGATGCTGCCCTGCACCATTTCTATCTCTAGTTTTTGACAGGTATTGACAGCGGTTTGGCTGTAATCCGTGCCAAAGCATTCTACTTTTATCCCAACATTTTGAGCAGATTGCCTTAATTTGTCTAAAACTATTCCTGAACCTGCTCCAATTTCTAAAATACGCACCTTTTTTTTTAAAGGAGGGAGGCGAGAGAAAATTTTCTCTCCTTGCAGTTTGTTAAATGTCATTGGGGGAGCGTCCCTACGGCCAAAAATTAATTGCGTATAATGCTCGTCATAATACTTGGGTAAATCTTCTGCCGCTATTATCGGGGATGTGCAAATTAGACCACAGTTAAGGCAAAGATGGGAGGAAAAGGGGAGTCCAAATCTATCCTGGTGTGCAATGAGAATGAATTGATCACCGCCACAGGGACAATTAACCAATGGATTGGTTTTGATCGCGCCTGTGCGTAGAGCTTCTTTGAACTCATTTATAAAAGGTCTTTGTTCTTTTTTGATGGGTAAATCTGTCTTTTCTAACCCTAAAAGTCGATTATTCCATCCGTCAGATGGGAAGATATCCATAAGTAACTCTGTAGTTTGATTCTTCTGTTAATTCCTGAGAAATAAATTCTGTTCGTTTATACTATTGTTTCTTAATGCTTCAGCACATCCTCCAACATCAGCCGATACATCCACCCGGCAGCGCCGGTGTACCACGACCAGCCGCCACGGCCTTCATGGGGGGCCTGGGAGTAAATGTCGGCGGAAACCACATAGGGTTCGTTCTTGTAAATTTCCACCGTCTTTGGATCTTTACCGTGATTTATCGGGTTTATCAAGGACAGCAGTTCCATGGTCCGGCGGGTATTGCCGAGCTTGGCAAAGGCCATCACCGCCCAGACCGCCGCGTGGGTATACTGCCCGCCGTTTTCGCGCACTCCGGGCACATAACCCTTGATATAACCGGGGTTGTGTTTGGTTTTATCAAAGGGCGGGTCAAACAATTGAATCAGCCCGGCGTTTCTGTCCACCAGATAGCGCTCCACGGAGTCCATGGCGCACTTGGCGCGCTCGGGATCGGCTGCCCCGGAAATAACCGCCCAGGACTGGGCCAGGGAGTCGATTTTGCACTCGTCGCTTAGGTGCGAACCCACCGGGGTGCCGTCGTCAAACCAGGCCCGCAGATACCATTCGCCGTCCCAGGCATGTTTTTCCAGGTTTTGCTGCAAGGCTTCCGCTTCCTGCACGCAGCGTCTGGCAAAATCTGCATCGCCGTATTTTTCCGCCACCTGGGCAAAGTCCATGAAGATCCGGTACTGGAAGAAGCCCAGCCAGACACTCTCGCCCTTGCCGTGCTGGCCGATGAGGTTCATGCCGTCGTTCCAGTCGCCGAACCACATGAGCGGCAGACCGTGCACGCCGCGCGGCAGGCCGTTTTTCAGCGCCCGCAGGCAGTGGTCGTATAAGCTGCCCGTCTGATCAGACAGTCTGGGCTGGTCGTAAACAGATTCCTGCCCCTCGGCCAGGGGCTGGCCTTCCAGGTAGGGCACCTGCTCGTCCAGGATGCTCATATCGCCGGTGCCCAGCACATAGCGGCAGGTGGCCATGGGCAGCCACAAATAATCGTCGGAGCAACGGGTGCGCACGCCCCGGCCCTGCGGCGGATGCCACCAGTGCTGCACATCGCCTTCCACAAATTGCCGCGAGGCGCAGAGCAGGATCTGATCTTTTAGAATCTGCGGCCTGGCCTGGACAAAGCACATGGCGTCCTGCAACTGGTCGCGGTAGCCAAACGCGCCGCCGGACTGATAATAACCGCTGCGCCCCCAGATGCGGGAAGACAGGGACTGATACAGCAGCCAGCCGTTAAACATGATATTAAAGGCCGGATCGGGCGTATCGGCCTTAACCGTGCCCAGGATCCCGCTCCAGAGCTCATTGACCTTGGCCAGGGCCTCGGCTGCGGCTTGCGGTTCTGCAACCAGACGGGCCAGGCTGAGGGCGTCTTCGGCGGTTTCTGCCGAACCCAGTATAAACACAATTTCCTGTTCTTCGTTTTCTGCCAGGGTCAGCGGGGTTTGCAAGGCCGCGCAAGGGTCGAAGCCCGCGCCGGTTTGCTGGGAAAGGTGGGCCTTTTTCAGGCCGGCCGGGGCATTGGGCGAGCCGTTGCGCCCCAGAAATTCCGTGCGGTCGCCGGTGTATGACTGGAACTGCGCGGTGCTGCAGAAAAAGCCCGTGCGCCCGGGGAAGTCTGTATTATAAGGATTGCGGGCAAATATTGCCCCCACTTCGGCATTATAATCCGTGACAATATGCGGGGCGCTTTTGGGCCGCACATCGCCGAGCACCCATTCCACATAGCCGGTGGCCGAAATCTGGCGCAGCCTGCCGGATTTATTGCCCAGCTTGAGCCGGGCGTATTTGACGTGCTTCTCGGTATCCGCAAACACGGTCATTTCCGAGGTAATGCCGTTTTCTTCATGGCTGAACACGCTGTAACCGAAACCGTGCCGGGTTTCATAGGCGCCCACACCCCGGCAGGGCAGTGCCGTGGGCGACCAGTAGTGCCCGGTTTCCTCGTCGCGGATATAGAAATACTCGCCGCCCGCATCGGTGATGGGGTCGTTGTGCCAGGGGGTCAGGCGGAATTCATGGGAGTTTTCGCTCCAGGTGTAGGCCTGGCCGCTTTCGGAAATTACAAACCCGAATTCCGGATTGCTGATGACATTGGACCAGGGCATGGGCGTGGGCTTGTTTTCGTTGAGTACGATCACATATTCCTTGCCGTCCGGGCTGAAACCGCCCAGGCCGTTGTTGAACAGAAGCTCGTCCGGCGGGTCCTGCGGCGCGGGCAGGGCCGGGGGGGCATATGTTTGCGACGGCGTAAACTTGGGCACATAGACGTCATTGACCGGCGCGCGTTCCAGTTGTTCCAGAATGCTGCCCCGGTTGTCCGAAAGTATGACCCTGGCCACGCTCTGCATGAGCACGCGGTCTTCGGGCGGCACCTGGTCCGCCGGGCGGACCACAATGGTGCCGGTGCGTTCGTTGCCCACGGTTTCGCCGCTGGCGGCAATGACCCCGGTAATCTGCTCCTGCAGCGGCTGGCGGTAGCCGGCATAATCTTCCGTCCAGATAACCAGATCGGCATACAGCCCTTTGCGCCGCCAGTAAGACTGCGCCTGGACCAGTTGCCGGATCATGTTCAGATTGCCCGGTTCGGCTATGCGCATGAGGATAATGGGCAGGTCGCCGGAAATGGAGTAGCCCCACAGGCTGGACTGGCCGCGCCAGTTTTGGGCAATGGTTTCGGAGTCGGCCCGCATTTGCGGGTTGGTGTAAATAATATGCGAGGCCAGCGCCCGGTAGAGCATGGCGTCGCTTTCCGAAGCGCCCAGCTGGCGCAGGGCCACCTGGCTGTGCGTGTGGGCCAGATCGAACAGGCGGTCGGAAAAGCGCTTGTCCTGGTATTTTTCCGCGATATTCAGGCAGTGCTCGCGGTTGTCCGACATGCCGGTGACCATGCTCACCGTGCAGGCCTTGCGCGGGGCCAGAGTGATGCGGTGGCGCACGGCCACAATGGGGTCCAGCACCGAGCCGGTGGTATTGGACAAGGGGCCGGTTTTATCCATGGCCAGGGGGTTCTGCGTTGAGCGCCCCCGCCCGACAAAGCGCAGGCGGTCGGTTTCATAGGAAATTTCCTGGCGCGGCAGGCCGTGCACAGCCATCAGATGGACCATGTACGGCGGTTCTTCATCGTCGGAACGCTTGCGGCGCGTGCACAAAATGGCCTGGTCGCTGTTAACCAGCTCGGTTTGGACAAACAGGTTGCTAAAGGCCGGGTGCAGCGGGTCTGCTGCGGGCTGGGTGAGCACCACCTCGGCATAGCTGGTCACTTCAATGGTCCGCGGCTCGCGGGTCAGGTTCATGATCCGCAGGCGGCGCAGTTCGAGGTCGTCTTCCGGGGATACGGATATTTCCATATGCATGCCGAAGTCTTTGAATTTTGAACGGAATTCCGCTTTGCCTTCATGGAAAATGGCCGAATAGCTATCCAGAGGGGTGAGCGTGGGCTGGAGCACCGGGGACCAGTATTCGCCGGAGTCCACATCGCAAATATAGCAGAACATGCCCCAGTTATCGCGGGTGGTGTCTTCACGCCAGCGGGTAATGCCCAGGTCGTTCCAGCGGCTGTAACCGCCGCCGGTGTTGGTGACCATGACCTGATAGGCGCCGTTGGAGAGCAGGTGCACTGCCGGGCAAGGCGTTTCCGCGCCGTAGACCACCTGTTCGACCAGGGTTTTTTCTTCTGCCGCAGACAAGCCGGTAACGGCCATTTCGTCAACGTGCGAATAAGATTTGACCGCGCGGGGCGTCTGTTCCTGCAAGAGCAGCAAGACCGCCTCAATTTCCGGGTCTTCGCAGAAGCGCCGCTGCATGGGCTGGTCAAGCAGCAGATAAGCCAGGGACAGGAAACTCATGCCCTGGTGGTGGGCCATGAACGAGCGCACCACGCTGCGGGTTTTGCCGTGCGGCAGGCGTGACGGAGTGTAATCCACGGCTTCGTAGAAACCGTATTTTCCGGCAAAGCCGTCCTGTTCCAGCAGTTCAAGGTTGCGGGTGGCCGCTTCGGGTTCAACCATGAGCGCCATGATGGTGGCGTATGGCGCGATGACCATGTCGTCGGCCAGGCCGCGTTTAAGGCCCAGGCCGGGCACGCCAAAGGCCCGGTATTGATAGTTGAGCTGGGAATCGAACATGCGGTAGCCGGACTCGGAAATGCCCCAGGGGATGCCGTTGCGGTTGCCGTAGTCGATATGACGGCGCACGGCCATGTGGCAGGTCTGGTCCAGCAGGGTGTTTTCATAATTGGGCATGACCAGAAGCGGCATGAGATATTCAAACATGGACCCGCTCCAGGAAATCAGGCAGGGGCCGCCGCTGACTTTGGCCAGCAGCCGTCCCATGCTGAACCAGCTGTCTTGCGGCAGTTGTCCCTGGGCAATGCCCACAAACACGCCCAAGCGGGCCTCCGAAGCCAAAAGGTCGTAGCAGCTTTCATCACGGCGGCGGTCGGTGACGTTGTAGCCGATGGTCAGCAGGCTCCGCGATTTGTCGAACAAGAAGTCCAGATCAATGCGGGTGAATTCAA
>CAZNBK010000172.1:0-5827 GCA_964571105.1 uncultured Desulfovibrionaceae bacterium | reverse complement strand
TGCGGAGTTCTTCCAGGGGATTGAAGGCGGCGGACGCGCCGGAGGGATCGGACGGGTCAAAGCGTAGCACCACCTGATCTTGCGATTTGCGCCAGCCGCCCGTGAGCGCCCAGTTTTCGCCCTTGATGTCCAGGACGATGCTGGAGCCTTCCCAGGCCAGGAGCGTAGGCAGGATCAGGCCGACCCCCTTACCGGAGCGCGTGGGCGCAAAGACCATGATGTGTTCCGGCCCGTTGTGCCGGAGGTATTGCTGCACCTCATCCGGTTTGCTCCGGAAAGCGCGGAGCATGGACGCCAGCCCTACATATTTTTTGAGCCAGCCGCCTACATAGACGCCCTTGCCCTCAAAATAGCCCATCGTGCGGATTTCTTTCTCTTCAGCCCAGCGGGCCGAGCCGTGCAGATTGGCGTTGGCCTTCAATTTTTTCATGAAGGCCATCCAAAACGCGATGACGATGAATTGCGGCAGAAGGAACAGCGCCTGACTATGCGTTACGGCCTGTTCAATGAATCCGTAAGCATCGCTGGGGCCGAATTTCTCCTGCCAGGCGAATACCGACCAGGGCGCGTACCAGGGAATTCCCCAGGCCACGCCCCACGGTTCGCCAAGCGCCGGGTGATAGCTGAAGAAAGCGGCTATGCGCTGGGTAGCCAGCACCATACTGGCGATGCCGAGCAGGAGCATGAACGGCAGATAGAGCCAGCGCAGGCCGCTTTTCTTTTTCTCTGTGCCCAAACCGTATTTTGCGGGCATGACGTTCTCCGAAAGAGGCCGTCATGCGGCGCTGGGTTGGGGCTCCTTGGCCCGCAAAAACTGTACTGAAGTTATTTATGGCGTACGGAAATCCGGGGCTCTCCCCCTTGACTGTAAACCAAAAAGTAGTACCATGTAGCCATGAACAGCAAACACCGCAAAACGCTGGCCGCCATATTCGCCAACCCTGTTAGCTCGTCTATTGCGTGGGGGGACATTGAGAATCTGTTTGTGGCCTGTGGAGCGGTAATCAAAGAAGGGCGCGGTTCGCGGGTTCGAATAAAGCTGAATGGTGTACTTGCCACGTTCCATCGTCCGCACCCACAACCGGTTACTGACAAGGGAGCTGTGAAGTCTGTCAGGGAATTTCTCGAAAATGCAGGAGTAAAACCATGAGCGTACTTACCTACAAGGGCTATCATGGCCGTTTTGAATATGACCCTGATGCCGATATTTTTCACGGCCAGGTAATGAACCTTAGCGATATAATTACCTTTCAAGGCCGTTCCATTGATGAACTGAAAACGGCGCTGGCCGATTCCGTTGAAGATTACCTGGAATTTTGTGCCGAGGAAAACAAGACGCCGGAAAAGCCTTACTCCGGGCGCTTTAATGTGCGCCTCGAACCAGCGGTACACCAGCGCATTGCCCTGGAAGCGGCTCGCGAAGGCCAGAGTTTGAACAACTGGGTTGCCCAAACGCTGACCAAGGCGGTTTCGCACCCTTCTTGAGGAAGTATGAGCGATACCGACACCAGCAAGGGATAAACGCATGAACGAAAGCACAAGCCCCAATGAAGCTGCCGACATGGCGGAAAGCTTGGCCATGCTGCAAATGCTGGAAGCAAGCTCCGCTGACGTGGACGCAGGTAATGTTCGGGACTCGGAGGATGTTTTTAACGATGCCCGCCGTATGATCGCCGCCAAACGCGCGGAACAAGAATAAAGCGACAGCCGCACTTCCTACCTCCCTGCCCTATACGGCTGCTCAAAAACAATATCTTTGGTCACAATGACGTTGAACTGATAGCCAGGTCGGATTTCCAGCGTGGGCTTGATGTTCAGGTTCTTTTGCAGGAGTTGGAGCGTGGCCTGGCCGAGCTGCGAAGCCAAGGCCGCGCCCATTTCATCCTGGAGTGTGGGATTATCACTATCGCCGCCGCTGTCCAGGGAATCCATGCTGTAAGACATGCCGCCCGTGATCATGCTCATGAGAATGGCCGAGCCAAAGATCCGCAGATAGTGGTTGTTCACCTTGTCCATATACCCGGCATTACCCGCCATATCCGAACCGGGCATGGCTCCCAGCGTGACGGCGGAACCGTCCGGGAACATCAGGCGATTCCAGGCCACCAAGACACGTTCCTGCCCGTAAATGACACGGGAATCGTAAACACCAAAGAGTTTTGCGCCCTGCGGGATAAGCAGTTGCCGCCCCGTGGCCGTGTCAAAGACGTTTTGCGAAACCTGCGCGATGATGTTTCCGGGCAAATCGGAGTTGATGCCCGTCACCATGACGCCGGGAATCACCGCGCCGGTTTTCAGTTCCAGGGGCTGACCGGCTGTGCGGGAGTGCGGCAGAATCCAGCTTGCATCCTTTTCAGCGCGGTTAAAAAAGGCCTCTTTATCTTTGTCAGCGGCGGGATCGTAGCCATTCTCCCGCAAGGCGGATAAATCACGGCTCATGTCCGATGCGGCATCCCGCCGCTGATCTTCCCGCACCATTGCCACCTGTTGGCCGGATTGGTCAGAAGCGTCTGACCTTTTTATCACTCCCAGCGGCGCGGAAAGCGCCGTGAGTTGGGCTTGGGCCTTCATGCGGCGCAGGTTTTCAAGCTCCTGGCGATACTGGTCAGGCTGTTCCTGTTTGCCCTGCACCACAATCAGCGGCTCGCGTGATCGTGTTTCAGCCGGTTTCGGCTCAGGCCCGGCAATGGCCGGTGAGCCCGCAGGCGGTGCCAGGGCGAGCCCGCGCCCTTCGCCCATGAGCAAAGGCCGTTCCTCTTCCTTGATGTCCACTTTTTGCGTTCCCGCCTGTTTTTCCTCTTGGTTGTGCGCAAAGTTCACGCTGTAAACCAGGATACCGAGTAAAAAGAGTCCGACGATCAAAACGGCGTAGATCGGCCAACGGCTCATGCGGGCCACGTTGACCTTTTTTGTCGGCTCCAGGCTGTTGGGGGTTTTATCGGTCATGGTTTTCCCCTGAATTATGGAAGTCAGACAAATTCTCCAGACGCTGTCTGGAGTTTTCCACCGTATCGATAATGGAGCGCCGGAACTCCTGTTCCGTGCGGCTCTGGCCAGCTTCCGGCTGGCCGCTGGCCGTGTACGACCGGGCAAAGGCCTTACCGTCAGAAAGACGCAGTTGCAGATACCAGGCCGATTTTTCGTCCAGCGCGTCCAGGGTATATGCGACAACAATCACATCAGCGGACTCCGCAGCGGCCAGGGTGAAACCTTGCGAGCGCAGACCATTTTCAAAGGCGGCGGCAAAATCGTTTGTGGCATCCTCGGCCTGGAGTAGATGCAATGAAGTATGGCCCGGAGGGTACAACTCCGAAAGACAGACAACCGCATCGGCGGCAATGGACGATACCGCGCCGCGTTCCGGTAGCGGCCCGCAGAAGGAGCCTACCAAGCCGGGTTTGGCGCATCCGGAGGCGAACAACACAACCAGGCAGAGGGAAAAAAGTATTTTACGCATTACTTGTTCCCCCTTATGACTTCCACTTTTTCCTGATCGTCGCCCACGCCGATGACCAGCGCGATACGGTCAAACAGCCCGTCCACGATCATGGCTGAGTCCTTGACCCGGTAGTTTACCAGCACATCTTGTTTACCCTTACGTACCAGCAGCACCGGCATTTCGCCGGAAGCGGACTTTTCCGGCAGCCGGATGAAGGTTTGCTGGCCGTCATCATAGACGCGCTCCGGCTTCCATTTGGCCTTGCCCTTGACCTCATAATTAAAGTTCAGGGCCGATAGATCCGTGGTTCTGCCGTCCACACTGGTGGAATTCCATTCGCGTTCCTTCGCATCCCTGGCTTGTCTCCAGGTGGCTTGCTGCTTCAGGCCTTCCGAATACAGAAAGCCGACATACGGCGTATGGCCGGAACGCTGGGACACAAGGCGCAGATGATACACACGGCGGTCAGTCGTGACCACGGCGGAACTTTCCAGACCGGAGTCCACCGGCTTGACGAACAGATGCGCGGTAGTATTCGCGCCGGAGCCGACAGTGCCGGAGTCCACCATCCAGCGGGAGGAATCGCCCACAACGATTTCATGCACGGTTTCCCCGGCCTGAAGCTCCACATCGCAGACCTGCATGGGCGCGGCCACAATGGTGGGCAGGCTTGCGCCATGCACATAGACCACCTTGCCGCCGCCAGAGAGAACAGGTTCAACGCTTTGACGCGACCAGGAACCGGAAAGGCGGAGCGCCTTTTTTTCCGCGTCGGTCAGGGGCACAACCTTGGGATTGAGATAGTCGATTTCGGGTACAGTAGCCGGAGCCGCACTGTTCGGCTCCGCTTGCAGCGCCGGAGGATACCCTGCGGGTATGGGGCTGGCTGCGAAAGCCGGTACGGCATACAGCGTAAAGACGCAGACAAAGAGCAGTATCTTTTTCATGGAAAACCTCATTCCTGATTTTGTTGGGGTTTGGCCGGTGCTTGAGCGCCAACAACTTTGCCCGCAGAGAGCGAAGTGATGTAGACGCCGCCGGGGTTGCGCAAAAGAACCGCGTCCACAGTGGGCGGGTTGATCTGGATCGTCACAGTGGCTTCATAGGTATGGGAATCAAGCAGAACGCCCGCATGGCTGCGCACGGTTTCCACCCATTCCACGCGGTAGGAATCGGAACTCACCGGCAGGGGCAGACCTTTGATTTCCACATGCACCAGCTTGCCGGTCTTGGCGATTTCATAAGGGTTATTGACCTCGTACCATTCGCGCAAAACGCCTTTGGCGCTTCCGGCCATAAAGAAAGACAGCCGCTCGATCATTTTTTGCTGTAATTCGACATCCGCCGTGACCGTGCGCCAAGAGCTGATGCAGGCCGCGATCTCGGCCTGAATCAGGCGTTGCGGCGTGGAACTGGCTCTGTCAGCCCGCGCCACAACATTGGATTTTCCCAACTTGTCCACTTCAATGATGTAGGGAACGGTCTTGACTTGGCTCGCCTGGATGACGTTTCCGGTGACGGAAATGGCTGTGAGAAGAAGGCAGATGAAAGCCGCCATGCGCCATTGCGCGGCCCGGTTGATATAGGAACCGTAGCGCTCCAGCCATTCTTCCCGTCCGTTCAGATATGGGTTGCCGCTGGAGGCTTCAGGCGCTTCCTGTTTTGATTTCTTGAAAAATGACATTGTTACCGCCTAAGATTTTTCGGTTTTGTTCATACGGGTGCGTTCCAGGCGCTCCTGCATTTCGGAGCGGGTGCGAGTGCTGAGAGCTTTTTCTCCGGAGCTTTTGGCATCCTGTCTGGCTCCCCACATGGACTTCGCCATGCTCGCCGCCGCCCCCATGCCCGTTGCCCCATCCATGCCCGCGATTTTCGCCGCGTCTTTCACGTTCTGAACGGTATTGCTCCCGGCCACCATCGCGCCGATGGCTGCGCCCCCCACAGCAGCGGCGGAAGATGTGAGCGCCGCCCCGCTGGAAACGTGCGAGCCGTTTATGATGCCCGCGCACACGTCCGGCAGGGATTTGACCAGGGCCAGCAGCACGACAGATGCGCCGATCACCACAAAGATGTCCTGAAGTTCCGCCGTGGAGGTAGAAAAGCCTTCAATAAAGGCAATGCCCACGCCCAGGACGAGCTGCATCACGAAGAGCTTGAAAGCCACAGCCAGCACATAACGAATGGCGTTGACGGCGTAATCCTTGAGAAAGGAACTGCCACCGAAAGCCACCAGGATCAGCGCCGCCATCATGGCCACCATCGCTTCACATTTGATGAACACGACCTGCGCGGAAATGAGTGCGAAACACACGATGATCACCAAGGCGGCAATGAGCAGCGCGATGGAGTTGCCCGGCGACCAGATGGAGAGCTTGTCCAGCACCAGCT
>CAZNBK010000171.1:0-5877 GCA_964571105.1 uncultured Desulfovibrionaceae bacterium | reverse complement strand
AAATCATTTCCATCCTGCCCTTTGAAACTGATTTTTACGCTCAGTTCGGCATGGATATTGACTATGTGGGCAACCCCCTGGTGGACATCATCGACTTGCCCGCTCTGGACAGCATACCCGTGCAAAACAATCTTATCGGCATCATGCCCGGCAGCCGAAAGAAAGAATATACCGCGCTGCTGCCGATTTTTGCCCAAACTGCCCGCACCTTGCGCCAAGCGCACCCAAACCTTTCTTTTCTGTGCCTGCAAGCGCCCAATGTTCCGGCGCAGAACCTGCTTGACCTTTGGCCAAAAGACCTGCCCCTGACCCTGGTGGAACCGGAGCAGCGTTACCGGGCCATTAAAAGCTGTTATCTTATGCTGGCCGCCTCGGGCACGGCCACGCTGGAATGCGCGCTCATCGGCACCCCCACCATTGTGGCGTACAAGATATCCGCTTTAAGCGCTATTCTCGCCAGAATAGTGCTTAAAATACCTTGGGCGAGCCTGGCCAATTTGATTCTCAACCGGGAGATATTTCCGGAATTTCTTCAGGAAAAGGCCAATGTCCGGGAGCTGGCCAACAGGGCTGAGGAGTGGCTGAACAATGAAGCATCCATGCGCGCCCTGCGGGAAGATTTAACTGTGTTGCGAAACAAGCTGGGGCCGCCCGGCGCAGCGGACCGGGCCGCCAAAGTGATTTTGCAGGATTTGCACCTGCTCCCATAGAGCATTTCAGCAGGGGATGATCCCCTGCACCCCAATTAGGGAGTGGTACGTTTTGCTTTGTCTGCCAGGGAGCGGCCTACGGACTTTGGGCGGAAAATAAACTTACGCTAAGAGAATCCGCCGCGTTACTCCGGCTGCTGGGGCGAGGGCCGCACAGCGGGAGCGCAGTGAAAACGACGCTTTTCACAAGCGACCCTCGAATCCCGCGAAGGACGCGCGACCGAGAGGTATACGATTAAAAGACGTGCGGCAGCCGCGCAGCGGGAGCGCAGTGAAAACCACGTTTTTCACAAGCGACCCTCTCGTGTCGCGAAGGACGCGCGACCGAGAGGTATACGATTAAGGACGCGCGGGTGAGAGGTATACGATAAAGTCCCCGTATACGATAAGGCCAATTATCCGGGAGAGTGCTTATATGCTTATTATCTACACCGGAAACGGCAAAGGAAAAACCTCCGCTTGCGTGGGCCAGGCCCTGCGAGCCCTGGGGCGCGGTTTTGCCGTCGAGTTTGTACAATTTATGAAAACGCCGGATATTGCCGGTGAACAAAAATTGCTCGGCCAATTGCTGGGCAGCGGTTTTACCTGTGCCGGACAGGGATTTTATTTCGGCGACAAAAATGATTTTCCCAAGCAGCGCGCCACCGCGCAGGAGCTGCTTCTCTGGGTAACCACCCGCCTTGCCGAGCAGGGCAGCAAGGGCCAGGGGCGGATGTTAATTATGGATGAAGCACTTTATGCACTTAGCCTTGATTTAATCACCAAATCTGAGTTATGCTCAATCATAGACCAGTGTCTTAACCTGGGAATTCATCTGGTGCTTTCCGGACGCGGCCTGCCGGACTGGCTGGCCGAAAAGGCGGATCTCATCAGTGACATTCAGGAAGTTAAACATCCCATGCGCTCCGGCATTGCCGCTGGCGCAGGAATAGAATTCTAGAGCATTTTAACATTGAAATTTTGGTAAAATGCTCTGGCGCCGCAAAGCGGAGCCCGCGCGCGGTCAAGCCGCGCGTGCCTTGCGCAAACCCCCTTTGGATTTTGCACATCGATAAATGTTAAAAGGGAAATATCTTTTTGTTTTTTTGGCTTTAAAAACCACGTTTAGCATTCGAGTTTGGTAACATTTCAAAATTAAACGGCTCTACAAGCCCTACGCCGATAAAAATACACATGCAGAAACTCCATTTCCACTCCATTTTCAGTTTACACAAGCTTGTTTCCCCCGAAGAGCAGGTGCCGTTGCGCTTCTATGGCGGCTTGACAGTTTGCCTGTTTGCGGGTCTGTCGCTCTTTCCGGCCATCATCCTGTTTTGGAACGATCCCCGGCCCTATATGCTGTGCGTCAGCTTTATCGCCTTCGGCATCACTGTTTTGGGGGCGGCATGCGTTTATTTGCGCATCGCTTACAAGCTTATCATGCATCTGGTGCTCAGCGGACTGATCGCCATTTCTTTGTTTGTAATCAGTTTCGGGGGGGTAATCGGCAACGGCAGCGTTGTCTGGATGACGTTGTTGCCGCCCATGTGCATTCTGGCTTTGGGCTTAAAACGCGGCACGATTCTTTTCGGCCTTGCCTACCTGGCTTTGGTGGTCATGTTCATTCCCCCCGTGGTTGACTTGCTGCCGTTCAAATATCCGGTCCAATCCCGTATCTGGCTTTTGCTGGTAATGCTGGCCGCCTGGATTTTTTCCTGGCTGTCCGAATTTGCCCGCTATCAGGTGCAGCAGCAGTTGGTGGAAGTGGTCACTCACCTTGAACACTACGCTTTCAGCGATCCCTTGACCCACCTGGGCAACCGCCGCGAGTTTGAAAACAGTTTTATTCGCGAAAATGCCCTCCTGCTGCGCCAAAACAGACCTTTTTCCATCATGATGTTCGATCTCGATCATTTCAAAGCCGTCAACGACCGTTACGGGCATAACGCCGGTGACGCTGTTCTGGTGCAGACGGCCAGAATTTTGCAGGAAAATTTGCGCGCCAGCGACCAGCTCAGCCGCTGGGGCGGCGAAGAATTTACCGCGCTCCTGCCGGATACCGGTTTGGTCGAGGCCACCGAAATTGCCGAACGCATCCGGATTGCGGTGCAAAACACTCCCTGTGTTTATGAGAACAAGAGCATCGCCTACACCATCAGCGCGGGCGTTTATTTATGCGCGGAAGACCTCCCCCTGGAAAAGCACATCGAATTTGTGGACGGCCTTTTATACATGGCCAAAAACAATGGACGAAACCAGGTTCAGGCCGGAACCGTTTCCGGACCCCAGGCTCAGAGCTGAATTAAAACGGTTTTCTCCCGGCAGCGGCTGTCCGCAAGCGCGAACCCGCTGTAAAAATGCTTGACAATTCTCCCTCCGCCTACCTATGAAACAAAGGATATGTGTTCTGGCCGGGTCACGGCTGCAGTGGCTTGCTGATTCATTTAACAACCATAGTTTTGATGGAGAGGTCTATGTCCAATTTTGAAACCCAACGCACTTACGCAATCGTTGGCACCGGCGGTTGCGGCAAAACTTCTCTTGCCGAAATGCTCCTGTTCAAATCTGGAACCATCAACCGTCTGGGCAAGATCGAAGAAGGCTCTACCACCCTCGATTATGAAGATGAAGAAATCAGCCACAAGGCCAGTGTTCAACCGGCGTTCGCCACTTTGACCTGGGAGAAGAACCGCCATTTCTTCATCGACGCCCCCGGCGACGGAAACTTCATCGGCGACCTACCCTACCTGCTCAGCGCGGTGGATTCCGTGGTTTTCACCATTGACGCCGTGGACGGCGTGCGCCCCTTGAGCAAAAAAATGTGGGGCGCGCTTAAAAACATGGGCCTGCCCGCAATCATCTATATCAATAAACTGGGCCGCGACCGCGCCGATTTCAACATGGCCCTCGACGACATCTCCGGCGTTCTGGGCGTGCGCCCGGTGGTGCTGTATATGCCCATCGGCAGCCCCGGCGACTTTAAAGGCGTTGTGGACATTCTGGGCAGCCGCGCCCTGATGTTTGACGCCGACGGCAATATCAGCGAAACGGACATTCCCGCAGACCTGGCCGACGACGCGCTGACCATGCGTGAAACCACCGCAGAAAACATTGCCGAAAGCGATGACGTCTTGATGGAAAAATATCTTGAAGAGGGCGAACTGTCGCTTGCCGATCTGGAAATGGGCCTCAAGCTCGGCGTGCTCAAGGGTGAAATTACCCCGGTGCTGGTGGGCGACGCCCTGGAAAACAAAGGCGGCGAACTGCTGCTCAACGCCATTCAGGCCCTCTTGCCGTCCGGGCTTGAGCACCAGGATTGGGAAGGCGAAGACGGCAGCAAGCGCAAGGCTTCCGCAACGGAACCCCTGGCCATGTTTGTGTGCAAAACCATTGCCGACCCCTTCTCCGGCCACTTGAGCATTGCCCGCATTATTTCCGGCACAATCAGCGGCGAAGCCGCACTGAGCAATACGGCCTCCGGCGAATCCGAGCGCGTGGCCCCGCAGTTGCTGGTGGGCAAAACCCACAATCCCTGCAAAGAAGAACTCGGCCCCGGCGCCATTGTGGCCCTGGCCAAGCTGAAAAATACCAAAACTGGCAATACCCTGTGCGACGACAAGCAGCCTTTTACCCTCAAACTGCCCGTTCTGCCGCCGCAGCTCATCGCTTATGCCCTGGGGGCCAAAGAAAAAGGCGATGACGACAAGGTTTACAGCGCCATTCAGAAGCTTCTGGAAAGCGACATCACCCTGCGCCTTTACCGCGATGAAGCCACCAATGAAATCTTGCTGGCCGGTATGGGTCAGCTCCATGTTGAAATCGCTGTGGAGCAGGCCAAGCGCAAATCCAAGGTAGACATCGTGCTCAAGACCCCGCAGATTCCTTATCGCGAAACCATTCGCGGCACGGCTTCGGTGCAGGGGCGGCACAAGAAACAAACCGGCGGGCGCGGCCAGTTCGGCGATTGCTGGGTGGAATTTTCCCCGCTTGAGCGCGGCTCCGGGTATGAGTTTGAAGACGCCATTGTCGGCGGCTCCATCCCTCGCCAGTATATTCCGGCGGTGGACAAGGGCATTCAGGAGGCCGCCGCGCGCGGTTTTCTGGCCGGGTATCCCCTGGTCGACTTCAAAGCCAAACTTTACGACGGCAGCTACCACAACGTCGACTCCTCGGAAATGGCCTTTAAGGTAGCCGGTTCTCTGGCCTTTAAAAAAGCCATGGAACAGGTGAAGCCGATTCTGCTGGAGCCCATCGTTCTGCTCACCGTGTCCATTCCCGACGAATTCATGGGCGACGTTATCGGCGACCTTTCCAGCCGCCGCGGCAAGGTGCTCGGCTCCGACTCCCAGGGCGGCCTCACGGATGTGCGCGCCCATGTGGCCATGAGCGAAGTGCTGCGCTACGCCCCTGATCTGCGCTCCATGACCGGCGGCCAGGGCGTGTTCACCATGGAATTTGACCACTACGAAGAAGCCCCCGCTCCGGTGGTGGAAAAAGTGGTGGCCGAGTTTAAAGCCCTGCAGGAATAGCCTGCCGAAACAACAAAACCGACGACCCCGGACGATTTGCAAAAGCGGATTGTCCGGGGTTTGCCACGTCTGGTCTTTTATAATAAATAAGCGGGATGTCAGACTCGCAACCACCGTCGGCCTGTGAGCCAAGGCCCGCTTTCAGCGCGAACGCATCGGCTTCCGGGCAACTGCGCGGCCCGGCTAAAACCTGGCTGATCCGCGTTGCGCTGTACCTCTGTAGTTTTTATGTGCTCCTGCATCTGATCTGGCTATATACAGCCCCGCTGGGGCAGGTGCTGTCCGCTTTTGCGCAGGGCTTGCCTGCTCTGCTTCTCCTTGCCGTGCCCGCCTTGCTGCCGCCGCTCAGCCGTCCTTATCTGCTGGTTTCCTATATTTTTCTAACTTTGCCGTCGTTTCTGTGCATGTTGCACCTGGCATTGTTTCAGGTGCCCATTACCAGCCAGTCCTTTTTTGTGCTTTTTTATCCCGCGCCCGGCCAGGGCAACCTCCTGCCGAGCGGCGGGGCATTTTGGCAGATCTGGCTTTTGGGGGCGCTGATAATTATTATTCCGGCCTGGCTGCTGCACCGGGTGTTAAAGCTGGAAACCCCGCGCTGGAGCAAAACGCTGGCCCTGGCCAGCGCCTGCCTGGCTCTGCCCGCACTGCTTATCTGTTTA
>CAZNBK010000170.1:0-5898 GCA_964571105.1 uncultured Desulfovibrionaceae bacterium | reverse complement strand
GACAAAGAAAAGCAGAGCCAAGAAAACCAGAGACAGTTGGGCCAATCGTTTGTGACCTGGGGTAACGCCGGGATCTTGAGCTTTCACATGGTCACCGGCCCGCTGCTCGGTGTCTTTTTGGGTTATTACGCCGATCAATGGCTTGATTCTCGCCCCATTTGCGTTGTTATCGGTCTGGTTATGGGGATTATCGCCGGTGCCCTGAACATATTTCGCGACCTTCGCCGCATTCTGCGCGAACAGGACGCTTCGGACAAACGCGACCGGCTGCGGCGGATAGCCCACGGTCTGCCGCCAGTGCCGTCGCCCCCGGTATTGACCGCCGAAGAACACGAGGCAGAAGACGACGGGCCGGTCGCAAACCTGCCCGGTTACGGCCAGGCCCCGGCCTGGGACGATCTGCCGGACGCCCCTCAAAAAAAGGGTAAAAAATCATAATGCGCGCCCGTTTGCCCGGTCTTGCAGGCGGTCTGCGCGCCTGTATGCGTGAAATCGGCCTGGAAACCCGCGAATTGCGCTGGATTGCTCTGGCGCAGAGCCTGCTGGCCTGCGCGCTCACCGGCTTGGCGCTTTTACTCATGGTTTTGCCAAGCACCAGGGCCTTCGGGGTGTGGGGGTTGTGGGCCGCGGCAGGGGCCTGGGCAGGCTGGGTGAATTTTCTGCTCCTGGTTCGCAAGGGGACACGGATGACGCGCTCCATTGCCGCCCAGGGCGAAGGGGCCACCGCGCCCACCCTGGCGGTCACCGCGGGGATCATGCTCAAATTGTTCATCACTGCCGGGCTGTTCGTTGCCCTGGTCGCATGGGCCGATGCCCCCCTGGGCGCGCTTCTGGTCGGATTTACCTTAAATGTGGCGGCAATGATCGGAGCGGGCCTGCTGAGCCTTTGGCAAGGCTAAGCAAAAACGGTAACAGACTGGAATTATTGCCTCTTCAGGCAACGAGCCGCGTGCGGCGTTTGTTCTCTATACTCTGCACCGCCGCTGTTTGCTCGGCCAAAACAAGCTCGGCCAGCAGTAATCAGCAATCGCAATTGGCATAAGAAGCTGGTCGACCATGTTGAAAATTTCACAATTAGCCGGGTCTAACGTTTGACATCAAGACGGCAATACGGCAAAGTACCCCGAAAGGTTTTGTAATTTGCCATGATTGTAGTCCGGCAGAAGCATTCCGGGCAAAGCTAAGGAGGCCTCAGATGGCGGGCGGTCTTGAACATCCGGTACTGTTATCCGATCTTGTCAACCTGACCACGGTCACTATCGGCGGACAGAGTGTTGAATTCAAACATGTTTTCTACACCTGGATCGCCATGGCCATTTTATTCGCCCTCGGCCTGATTGTGCGCAAACGCCTCACGCTGGTGCCGGGCAAACTGCAAAACGTGCTGGAAACACTCATCGGCGGGCTTGACGACTTCGCGGTCAACAGCGGCGGCGAAAGAATCAGACCCTTTGTGCCGCTGCTGGTCACCCTGTTCCTTTATATTCTGGTGCAGAACCTCATGGGCCTGGTGCCGATGTTCGACGCGCCCACGGCCAATATCAACACCAACCTGGGCATGGCCCTGCTTGTGTTCATTCTTTACCAGTTTATGGGCTTTAAAACCCACGGCATGGCTTACATCAAGCAATTCATGGGGCCAATGCCGGCCATGGCTCCGCTCATTTTTCCCATCGAGCTGCTCACCCACTTCGCCCGCATTCTTTCCCTGACGTTGCGTTTGTTCGGCAACATCCGGGGCGAAGAAATCGTCATGCTCGTGCTCTTTATGCTGGTGCCCATCGGCTCCACCTACCCGATGTTCTTCCTGTTCCTGTTCGCCAAGGTCTTGCAGGCCTTTGTGTTCTATATGCTGACCCTGGTCTATCTACAAATGGCCATGTCGGACGAACACTAAACCGAATATGTGGGGAATGGTCCTACGACCAACAACATATAATTGAACAATTTTTAGGAGCTTCATCATGCGTAAGATTATGATCCTTGCTGTCGCGGTCCTTACCGTTCTGGCTCTGGCCGGTGTGGCCATGGCTCAGGAAGCCGCCCCTGCCGCTGAATCCGGCACCAACCTGGCCTCCATCGGCCTGTCCTTCCTGGGCGCAGCCCTCGGCATCGGCCTGGCCGCCCTCGGCTGCGGCAACGGCATGGGCAGCGCCATCAACGGCACCTGTACCGGCATCGCCCGCAACCCCGAACTGGCCGGTCGTCTGACCACCACCATGCTGATCGGTATGGCCCTCATCGAATCTCTGGCCATTTACGCCCTGGTCGTCAGCTTTGTTATCCTGTTCGTCAAAACCTTTTAATTGACCGGACATTAGCGGGGAGAGCGTTCGCGTTCTCCCCGTTTTTTATTGTCCAAGCGGCCATATGCCTTTTGTCAAAACCACCAAAATACCCCGCGCCACCATCCAGCGTCTGTCCGTCTATCTTGAGGCCCTAAACACCCTCTCCCGCGACGGGCACAAAGTCATCTCTTCCGAGGCGCTGGCTCGTTTTTGCAACATCAATGCCCCACAAATCCGCAAAGACCTCGCCTATTTCGGCGAATTCGGCGTGCGCGGCGTTGGTTATTATGTGGACGATCTGTCCCGCTCCATTTCCGCCAGCCTGGGCATAGACCACGGCTGGAATATGGTCCTGGTGGGCCTGGGCAGCATGGGGCGCTCCATTTTGCGCCACCACGGCATGCGCATGCACGGCTACCGCATTATTGCCGCCTACGACGTTGAGCCGGTAAACATCGGCCAGACCATTGCCGACACCCTGGTGGAGCCGCTGGAAAATCTGCTCGCATCCCCGCCGTCCGTGCAGCCGGAAATCGGAGTCATCACCACCCGGCCAGACAAGGCGCAAGATGTCACCAATACCTTGGTTGAATCCGGGGTTCGGGCCATCCTCAATTTTACGTCCACACGCATCACCGTGCCCAACAATGTCTTTGTGGAATACGTGGACTTCCTTCACCACCTCTACGCCCTGTCGTTCAATCTCTCCAACGCCGCCAGCGAATAGCCTGCCCTGCGCTTTTGCCCAAAAAGGCGGCTTACGGCGGAGCGGCCTTGTAATTAGCCTGTTTTGCGCGTATGTGTGGCTCATGGTCAATCAAGCAGACTCTCCGGATACCGCTGCGCCGGTCATCGTCCTGCTCACAGACTTCGGCTATGCCGATCCTTATGTGGGGCAGATCAAAGGCGTCCTGCACAGCCTGCTGCCCGATGTCCGGATCATGGATCTCACGCACGGCGTGCCCGCTTTCCAAGTGGAGACCGGCGCCTTTTTTCTGGCGGCTTCGTACCCTTACTTCCCCATTGGCGCACTGTTTCTGGCCGTGGTCGACCCCGGCGTGGGCACAGAGCGGAGCATCCTCTGCCTGCAAGGCCGCGATTATACTTTTCTCGCCCCGGATAACGGCTTACTTAGCCTGACATTCATCAGGCACAAAGCCCTGGGCGAGACGCCGCAGGTTTGGCGGCTGACCCCCGACAAGGCAACGCCGGTCTTCCCGTGCAGCGGCCAGACATTTGCCGGGCGCGACATCATTTCCCCCCTGGCGGCCCGCCTGGCGCGCGGCGACACTCCGGAGCAGCTAGGCAAGCCGGTGCAACTGGAAACGCTGCGTATGCCGTTGTGGGCCTCACCGGAACGCCAGGGACGCGAGTTGTTGACCACAGTGCTGCACGTGGATTTCTTCGGCAATGTCATCCTCAACCTCCCCATAGCCGAGTGGCAGGCTGCCCTGCAAGGCCAGGAGCTCTGGTTGGTCGTGTCTTCTGCCGGGGCCCAGGCTGCACTGCCGATCACCTCAGCGGCCACTTATGCCCAACTCCTGCCCGGGAAAGTCGGGCTTATTCCAGGCGGGCAAGGCTTTCTTGAGCTGGCGCTGAACCAGTCCTCGGCTGCCCGGGAATTGAATCTAAAACCCGGCGATCTCATCAGACTGAGAACCGGCGGGTAGCCCGCTAGAGCAGCTTAACTTTGAAGCGTTACAGAACTTGAATGCCAAAGGTTGCCCTTAAACCCAAAAGACAAAAAAACATTTCCCTTATAGATGCGCAAAATCCAAGGCGATTTTGTGAAAGGCACGCACTGCTTGACCTTATCGCATACCTCTCGGTCCCGCCGTCCTGGCGGGACTGTCGCTCTGCGGACCTCGTCCGTAACCTTCGCTTACTTGCGCGCTCATGCAACGTCTGCTTCGCCGCTGGAGGCTCCCGCGCGCGAGTGCCGCTTCGCGGCGCCAGAGCATTTTATCAGCATATAATTTTAATGTTAAAATGCTCTAGCGAGACTTGAAAGAGCGTCGCTCTTTATAACGCCCTCCCCAGACTCTGACCTTGCTTAAATTTTACGCGACCCTGCCGTGATCGCCGGGGATCCCCCAGCCCGGTTGCATTTCGCGCGTTAACGTTTATAATTAGATTAACATGCATCATTTTTTGTAATTGAATTTCCTCCGATCGAAACCTGCAACCAACGAGGCGCGTATGGCCACCAGGAAACCCCGCTCCAAATCAGAACACGAAAAAGAAGTCCAAAGCGAAGAATCCACTGAAAATATTAAGCAAGAAAAGACAAAGGCAGGCAAAGCCGCCAAAGCTGATACCGCCAAGGCTGAAACAGTCAAAGCCGAAGAAATAAAAAACAACAGCGATAAAGACGCACAAAAGGCTGAAACACCACCAATTACGGATACAGACCCCAGCGAGGAAGAAGCCAGGGCGTCGGTTGAACCCGAAGATGAAGGCCCCTGCGGCTCAAGCCTGGGTAAAGGCAAACGCGCCTGCGCCGAATTTTTCCAGGCTTTCAAAGGCGAGGGCTTTTTTGCGGCCCTGTCTTTTCTGTCCCGCCTCGGCCCGGCCCGCATCCTGAACCAGGAGCAAATGCGCGGCTCGGTGGCGTTCTTTCCCCTGGTGGGCGCTCTCATCGCGCTTATCGCAGCCGTTCCCGCCTGGATTCTGCCGTCCGGCCAGCTCTGGATCAAAGCCTGGCTGTTCAGCCTGATCATTCTATGGCTCACGCGCGGCCTGCATTGGGACGGCCTGGCCGATCTGGCCGATGCCCTGGGTAGCAATCGTAGCGGCGCAGAATTTCAGGCCGTGCTCAAAGACAGCCGCAGCGGCGTGTTTGCCATTCTCACCGTGATTTTCGGCGTACTGGGCTATGTGTTCGCCGTGCACGGCCTGCTGCTCAAGGGTTATTGCCTGCCCCTGATTCTGGTCCCGGCCTTTGCCCGTTGCGCGCCCATGTTCATCGGCAACCTCTCCAGGCCCAATGAAAAATCCACTCTAGGCCAATACCTGCATGAGGCAGTGGGGCTGAAAATAGGGTTCATCTGGGTGGCGGCGCTGGCGATTATCGGTATCCTGGGGGGATATTTCCTGGGCGTGCTGCTCACGCTGTTCCTGGCCGCCATCGTGCTTTACGGGCTGTTGAACACCGCCGAACGCCATGATGGCTACAACGGCGACTTTTTAGGCGCATCCATTATCTTGGTTGAAGTGGGCGGCTTGCTGATGTTTGCGCTGGTGTAATCGCTTTATTTCGCGTCGACAAAAACAGGCCGGGCAACTCCGGCCTGTTTTTGTTTGGCAACGTGAAGTCAGAGCCGCAGCCGCATGCTCCGGCAGCGCTTCCGGGCCAGCCGAGCCGCCGCGTTAAAATACTCTATCCCCCCAGGCTATGCCTGCGTTGCCTTAAGGCAAAAAAAACTTGACAATTACAGCCTGGTTCAGCTAGTCAAAATATTCCCGAAGGTGATCTGCGCAAGCAGGTGAGTTTAGTTTTAAGCTATGCGCTTGCCACAGAATCCCGGGGCTTTTTTTATATTGCGGAGAGGTGTCCGAGCTGGCCGAAGGAGCACGCCTGCTAAGCGTGTAAACCTATATAACGGGTTTC